>NZ_JBYIQP010000163.1:0-4299 GCF_057707665.1 Actinacidiphila sp. bgisy167
ACGCGTAACGGAAGCCCATCACGGTTCTCATTCGCATAGAGTCGCGTCGTCGCCCAGAGGAAACAAAACCGGTTTCCGCCGGCGCACATGAATCACATCACCCGACGTGCACCGGAAAGAACGGAAGGATCGACGACGCTGTCGAGAAAAGCAGGGAAACTGGCGTCCGCCGCGGCCCTGGGAATCGCGGTCGCGACGATGACCGTGGGCACGACTCCCGCATACGCCGATCAGGGCTCGGGCCGTCTTGTCAACGACTACGTCTACACCTACCCGACGGACACCATCTGCATCGACGAGGAACTATCTCAACGCGCAGTACTACCCCAACGCGACCGATGAGTACTACTACTGCGGCGGGTCCGGTTACAACGTGCTCTGGCTCCGGCACTACCGCTAGGAATTCCGGAAGATTCTGACGCACCTGCGCCCGAATATCCCCAATCCCTTGAGGAGAGATCGCGATGACACCGAGAAAAGCACGAACATGGACTGCGGCTGCGGTCCTGGGAATGACGGTTGCGGCGACGATGGCCGTGAGTGCCACTCCGGCGGCGGCCGGATACGCCCCCGATCATGTCAACGTGTGGATCACCACCTTCCCCACGGACACCCTCTGCGTCGAGAGCAGGGACGCGCTCAATGCGGCGAGCGGCTATCCGAACTCTCGCGACGAGTATCACTACTGCGGCGGAAGCGGCCACAACGCGCTCTGGTTCCGGCGCGCCAATTACTAGACCAGATGTGCACAGTCAACGCCGAGGAGCAACGGTGATTCGGAAGAATGCAAGGATGTTGGTGTCGGTGGCCGCCATGGGCATGGCGGTCGCGGCGGCGGCAGCGGTGAGCGCGCCTCAGGCGTCTGCCGACGGCACCGGTCTCGAACCCCGTCGCGTCAACACCCTCATTGCCGTCTATCCGTCCGACACGATGTGCGTGCAGACGAGGGACGCCCTCAACGCGGCACAGGACTACCCCAATTACTGGGACGAGTACTACTACTGCGCTGGAGACGGCCACAACGCCCTCTGGTTCCGGCACCTGGCTCGCTAGTCCGGTGAACGCGTAGGTCCGCGGGACAGCAGACCGCTGGGGCGAGCGGGTACCCGCCCCAGCGGATGCGCTTCTCACCGCGGGCGACGGCGCCGCGTCGGCGCCGGCCGGGCCTGCGAGACCCGGGGCACCGCGTCCGACGGCACCGGACTCAGCGTCCGAGGAGGAAGTCGTGGACCGCCTGGCGGCCCTCGTCGCTCGCCGCCCGGCTCTGCACGGAATGGGCGGCGCCGCGGACCACGACGACCTTGGCGCGCGGGGTCAGTTTCCTCTGGTCGTACAGCCACTCCACGGGCGTCGACAGGTCCCCGTCCCCGCCGAGCAGCAGCACCGGCACGCCGGGGAGGCGGCGGTGGTCGGGAGGCAGCGGCGGGGCAGGGGTGCGGGGCCAGTCGACGCAGCTGAGCATGGAGCCGAGGCCCGTCGCCGTGGCGGCGTCGAAGGGGCCGTAGTCCGCCGGGGTGAGCTCGGCGCCCGCCTTCTTCAGGGCGTCCCGGCGGCCGGTGAGCGGAGCGTCCGAACGGCCCCAGGGATAGCGGCCGTCGAGGCACAGCGTCGCGGCGTGGAGTCCCTGGCTGACCTCCTCCGGGGCTGCCGCGTTGCCCTGACGTGTGCCCTGGATAAGGCCGTTCAGCCGTCCGAGGTCGCCCTCGGCGGCCTGGTGGAGGGCGTCGATCACGGCCGCGTAGTTCGGGTCGACGAACCCCCAGGTGGTGATCGCGTCCAAAACGTCGACGCCGTTGCCGTACGTGGCCACGACCTTGGCGAGGTCCGCCACCGGGTCCGTGGTGCAGCCGACGCTCTCGCACGCCTCCTTCAGCACACGCGGCGCGGCCTGCATGGGGACCAGGGCCATCGGGTCGTAACCGGTCTGCGGCACCACCGAGTCCAGCACCAACCGGGCCACGCGCCCTGGGTGGGCGAGGGCGTAGCGCTCTGCGGTGTACGTGCCGTACGAGACGCCGTCGAGGGTCATCTTCTTCACGCCCAGCGCACGCCGCAGCAGTTCCAGGTCGGCGACCGTGTCGCCGGTGGAGTGGAAGCGGCGGTTCGGGCCGATGGCCGCGGCGCAGTCCCGCACCGCGTCCGGGGTGGGCGGTGTGAGGTCGGACGATCCCATCTGCGCCTGCAGGTCGGGGCACTGCAGCGCGCCGCCGCCGGTACCCCGCTGGTCGATCATGACGAGGCGGTAGTCCTTGAGCACCGGCGCCATGGCCTGGGAGATGCGTCCCACGTAGGGGACACCCGGCTGTCCGGGGCCACCGGTGAGGAACAGCAGGACGCCCCTGGGGGCATCCGCGTTGTCCCCCATGGCGACCTTCAGACCGAGCCGGCCCCGCACCGCTCCGCTGTGGTCCAGCGGAACGGTCAGCGTGGCGCAGGTGAAGCCCTCCGGACCGGGGCAGGCCGCGGCGCCGGAGAGCCCCCCGCTCCCCCCGGCCGGCCCCGCGGTGCCCCGGTCCTGGGCCGACGACGTACAGGTGCCTGACACCATCAGCAGGCCGGCGGCGGCAAGTACCGCCGCGCCCCGTGCTCCGGACCTCCGCGTTCCCCGTGCCGTTCCGGCCCTGCGCTTCGACCGCATCGCACGCCCCCGCCTTCCGGTGTCCTCGGGTCCCTGCCGTTCGTCGGGGCATCAGACTGCGCGAAGGGGGCTCACCGGGGCGAGAGTCCGTGCCACGATTCGATCACGTTCGAAAGGACCGGGGTGGGGAGTGGCAGGGACAGGATGATCGAACTGATCGTGGACGCCGCCGGTCTGGCCGAATCCCGCTTCGCGGTCTCGCCGCTGAACGAGGTAGCGGCGACGTTGCTGCCGTGGGGGCTGCACCCGGACCCCTCAGCCGCTGCCTGGGTGGCGCGCGCCCGCCGCGTGCTGCGCCGCGCGCAGCTTCCGCTGTTGTCGGAACTCGCGCTCGACGGGGGCGGCTACTTACCCGACTTCCTCAGTCCGCACCCGAACGGTCCTTCGCCGACCGTCGAGGAGGAGTTGGAGCGCGTGCGCGCCACACCGCCCGACCGCGTGCTCGGGGAGCTGGCAGCGCTGCGTGACGGCCGCCCCCGTGCCGGGCTGGAAGGGGTGGAGCTGCCGCCCGGCGTGCGGCGCGCCATGGCCCGGGGCGGGGGGCACGTCGCCCGGCAGGTCGCGGAGGAGCTGCGCAGATACTGGGAGCTCGCCTTCGCCCCGCACTGGCCCGAAGCCAAGGCCGCGCTCGACGCGGAGGTCGACCGGTGTGCGGGGGTACTGGCCCGGCAGGGCGCCGCCGAGATGTTCAACTCGCTGCACCCGGGCATCCGCTGGGCCGACAGCACCCTGCGCGTCGACAGCCGCTTCACGGTGCGGCTCGGCGTTCCGCTGGTGATCGTGGTGCCGTCGCTGGTGGCGGTGGGGCCGGGGGTCGCCGTGGACCCGGTGCGCGGCGGACGGCTGCGGCCGCCGATGTTGGCCTACCCGGTACGGGACCGTCCTTCGGCGCCCACGCCGCCGTCCGCCGAGCTGGCCCGGCTGCTGGGCCCCACCCGCGCGGGGCTGCTCGGGGCGGTGGCCCGGCCGGCGTCCACCACGCAGCTGGCGGCCCGCCACTTCCTGAGCGCCGCCACGGTCTCGTACCACCTGGGCGTGCTGCTCCGGGCCGGTCTGGTGACCCGCTCCCGATCGGGGCGGACGGTGCTGTACCGGCGCACGCCCGCCGGGTCGCGGCTCGCGGGGAGGGATGTGTGAGGGGCGGACCGACCAGGAACCACCGGCCGGTCGCGCCGGGCCGGAAGCCGATGCGCTGGTGATCAGGCCGGGCAGCATGGCGACTCGCCGCCGTTCCAGGTAGTCCCGGACCGCATCCGCTGCGACCCGGCCGTACGAGGTCCGCGCGTGCGCGCATTCCGCTGGACGCGCTTCCGTCCGGGCGATTGGCCTGCACGCAGCCGACACTGCTCCACCTGGTCGGCGGGCTCGCGGAGTTGCCGACGGGTCTCATCGCCGACCGCATCGGCAGGCGTGCCGACATCGTGATCGGCCAGCTGCCGGTGCCGGCCTGCTCGGTCAGGCGGCGTTCCCATGGGGGGCGACGCCGCATCGCGCCGCCCCCTCGTCCCGTGTGCTCGGACGGCAACGGGGGGGGGGGGGGGGGGGGGGGGGGGGGGGAGGGGGGGGGGGGCGGGGGGGGGGGGGGGGGGGGGGGGGGGGGGGTGGGGGGGGGGGGGGGGGGGGGGGGGGGGGGAGGGGGGGGGGGGGGGGGGGGGGGGGGG
>NZ_JBYIQP010000164.1:0-4124 GCF_057707665.1 Actinacidiphila sp. bgisy167
ATGGTGATCACACCCGGGTGACAAGACGAACACCGGGTGGAGAACGCGCAGTTGCGCAGATGGGAATGCTGTCCTGGGCCGGAGAAGCCGACGCGTGCGGCGGAGCCGTGAGTGCGCCGCCGGCGGTCAGGCCTCGCCGTAGCGGGCGAGCAGCGCCGCGACGTAGGCCTCCAGGCGCGCCGCGAGCGTCACCGGGGTGAGGTCGCTGCGGCCGAGTTCACGCCAGGGCACCGCGACCTTCTCGGCGTCCGGTGCGAAGGCGAGGGCGTCCAGCAAACGCCAATAGAGGTGCTCCGCGGGGGAGTCGGCCAGGTGGCCGCCCGCGGCCGTGTAGCGGTCGCCGAAGCGCATCCCGGCCTCGGGGCCGTGCAGCAGGGCGAGGGCGGTGGCGCAGTGGGCCACGTCGAGGTCGGCGGGGCCCCAGGAGGTCTCGACCCAGTCGACGACATCGGTGATGCGCAGCCGGCCGCCGTGCCCGGAGAACAGGACGTTGCCCGGGTGGAAGTCGCGGTGCAGGAAGCGGCCTTCGTACGCGGGCGGGTCGCACCGTATGACGTCCACCGCGCGGGCCCACAGGTCCGGGCGGCTGGTGGCCTCGGGCGGATGGACGCGGTCGGGCGCCGTCCACGCCTGGCACACGCGGGGCCGGTCCTCCTCGCCGACGTGCAGTCCGTGGATGCGTACGAGTTGGCGGGCCATGAGCCAGGCCCGCGCCCCGGCCTCGGCGTCCTCCAGCCGTACGTCGCCCGGCAGGAGCGACATCAGCAGGGAGGGGTGGTCGCAGTGCTCCGCCGTCGCGTCGACGGCGTGGAACTCGGCGGCGGGGACGGCGGTCGGGCCGAGCAGCCTCAGGACCCGCGCCTCACGGGTGAGCAGCCCTTGAGCGTGCCGGAGATAGAAGGGCTTCACGAACGAGCGCAACACCAACTGGCGTCCGCCTCCGGCACCCGTGACCTCCAGTCGGCGCATCTGCGAGGTCCAGCCGCCGCGCAGCCACTGCGTCGACTCGACGCGTTCACCCTCGGACAGATGCCGGTGCACCCAGGCGCGGGTGGCTGTCCAGCCGGGTTCCGCTCGCTCTGTGGACACCCCGGCAGCCTATCGGGCCGGTCGTCCAGGTGCCGGCGAGACGCCGTCAGTCGGGGTCGGCGGGTGCCTTCGCGTGCTGCCGCGCCCTCGATGCGCGGAGAGCGGCCGCGTTGCCGCAGGACGGCACGTCGTGCCGGATCCCGCCGGCCCGCGCGGCGGCTGTGGTGACGGATCGCAGCAGGTCGGGTTGACGCGCTTCCCGGCGCGGCGCCCGCCGTGGAGGCCGGAGGCGCGGGCGCCATGGGTTAGCGTCGGGTTTGCTGGCTTTGTTGGCGCGGATGTGGTGGTTCCGGGGAGGGGACACGCGTGGTGCAGACGGCGTTTGACGAGTCCGAGCGGCGGGCGTGGGCGGGGCAGGCCGACGCCTATGCTGCGAGTTTTGCCAAGCTCTGTGCGTATCCGGTGCCTGAGCTCCTCGATGCCGCCGGGGTGCGGGAGGGTGTACGGGTCCTCGATGCCGGGACGGGCACGGGCACCGCCGCCGCACTCGCCTGCGAGAGACGGGCGAAGATGACGGCGGTGGATGCCGAACCCGCCATGGTCGCCCGGGCCGCGACGGCCGTTCCGGAAGCTGATGTGCGGCTTGCCGCTCTGCCGCGCCTGCCGTTCGCCGACGACGCGTTCGATGCCGTGGTCGGCAACTTCCTTCTCAACCATGTCGGACGGCCTCGGCAAGCCCTGGCGGAGTTGCGACGGGTGACGCGGCCGGGCGGGCGGATTGCCGTCACCATCTGGGCGGTTCCGACGGCCGCCGGGCAGGCCCTGCTGGGCAGGGCTGTCCAGGCGGCAGGCGTCACACGTCCGGCTCACCTGCCGGCCCTTGCTCCTGCAGACGACTTCCCCCGTACCGAACGGGGCTTCGCCGCTCTGCTCGAAGAGGCGCGTCTGACGAACGTCGGCTGCGAGACCCTGACCTGGGATCACCGGACGACGTGTGAGGAGTGGTGGAGCGGACCGGCCGCCGGAGTGGCGACGATCGGCCGGATCGTGACGAGCCAGGTCCCGGCGGTCGTCGCAGAAATCAAGATGCACTTCGAGTCGCTGTGCGCGGAGTTCGCTGATCCGGACGGCGTGCTGGTGCTGCCTCACGCTGCCCTGATGGCACATGGCCAGGTCTGACGTCGCCCTGCCCGAGCGGACGGGCTGATGCTTCGGCCGGTCGGCCTGCCGCCGGTGGACGTCTCTCCCTGTCGGCGACCGCCGTGTCCACGGGAGCGAGCCGGCCGCTTCGCCCAGCCCACCTGTCCGCGCTCCTGAACGCGGGTCCCGGCCGTCGCTGCCGGCGGCGCCGCCATCCGGCAGCGACGCCTCGCACCAGCGGGCCCCGTCGTCGCGGACGTACTCGGTGACAGTCGGACACGCGAGCGCACCAGGATCCGGTTACAGATCCGCGATCCAGGGATGCCCCGGGTGTACGCGGTCGAGCAGCCCGGCCAGGGTGTCGCGCTGAGCCAGGGACATGTGCGGGACGGTCGTGTCGAAGTCCGACTGGTCTTTTCGGCGGGCGTGCTTGGCCTTGAACAGCAGGACCATTTCGGGCGCCAGATACGGAATGCCGTCTTGGGTGTGGTGGATGATGTCGCTGTAAGGAAGCCGGATCCTCTCGTTGCGTCGGCAGATCCAGGTGTCGCCGTCGTGCGGTTCGCGGAACACGTCGAGCAGGTAGTTGTCGCCGGCGGGATCGCGGAGCCACGTCTGGTGTACGGCAGCCAGCACGTCCGGTGTGGCGTCCTCCCAGATCCGGCCGCTGCCGGGCGCGTCGAAGACATATCCGGGGAAGCGGTCGCGGACCTCGGGAAAGCTCGCGGCCGGAATCGCGATCTCGGTGTCTTCGTGAGCGCGCGTCTGCCTGCCGCGGAACAGGTCCAGCGCCCAGCCCGCGGCCACGTACCAGGGCGTACTGATCCCGGCCAGCCGTTGCGCGACCTCGGTCGGGGTCCAGCAGGACGACCACCTGGCAGAGAGGGCCGCGATCTCGTCGGGCGACAGCTCGATGCCGCCGCTGGGCAGTTGCTCGCTCACGGCTGGAACCTACCAGCGGAGTCGAACGTCCTGGGCGTACGGCGGCCTGGATGGATGTCCACCGCCGGCTCCGCGTGGGCCTTCGGGGCGGTTGTTCAGGCAGGGGCGGGGGCGTGCCGCTGTGCGTTGAGCAGCATCGTGATCAGGGACCTGGCGGTGGTGCGGAGCCGGTCCGGGTCCTGGTACACGCGCTCGATGACGACGGTGCCGCGGGTCATGGTCACCAGGACCCGTGCGGCCTCGGCGGGCGGGACGGCGAGCAGGCCGACGGCGTCCTCGCGGGAGAGCCGCTCGGCCAGGACGCCTTCGAGGCGGTCCAGCATGCCGCGGATTGCGGCCCGGATCGGTTCGGCGTCCGCCTGCGTGTCGGTGGCGGTCTTGGTCGACAGGCAGCCGCGGGCGGGGGTGCCGCGGGTCATGGAGTCGATCGTGAAGTCGAAGAAGTCCTCCAGCGCCCGCCTGACGGCCGGCTGGTCCAGGGTGGCGGAGGCCTCGGCGAGGAAGGCGTCCGCGTAGTCCTGGAAGACGCGGAGGAAGAGCGACTCCTTGTCGCGGTACGCGTTGTAGAGCGATCCGCGCTGCACGCCGGTGGCGGTCGCCAGGTCCTGCATGGAGGTCGCGCCGTAGCCCTGGTTCCAGAAGACGTCCAGGATCCGCCCCAAAGTGTGCTGCTCATCGAATTGACGCCGTCCAGCCATGACCTCAGCCTACGGCGTCTTTGACGGACCCGGCGCTGACGATGGCCCTCTCCGCCTATCTCTACTCGTACGTCTTCGCCCGCAGCGGCCAGGAACACCGCGTCCTCTTCCTCATCGGCGCCGCGGCGCTCGTCCTGGCACTCGTCGTCGGGGTGGTCGGACGGTTCGCCCGCGGGCGCGCGGGGGAACGCGAGGTCCCGGGCGAGGTCCCGGGCGAGGTCCCGGGCACAGCTCCTGGCTGGGTCCCGGGCACAGCCCCCGGCGAGGCCTCAGATCAGATGAGGTCGTTGCTTGCCGCGTCGCAGGTGAGCGCGC
>NZ_JBYIQP010000165.1:0-4088 GCF_057707665.1 Actinacidiphila sp. bgisy167
GACCGGCCGAGGAAACGGGGCAACCGTTCCCTCGGCCGGTCGTGGCCGTTGCTGACGTGCCGTCCGCCGGCCGCCGCCCGCGGGCGGGCCGATCGGCGGCGCCTGTTCGGGCGGACGCGAGGTGGAGGCGATCCCCGCACGGTGTCCCGGTGGTCAGCCCATCCCGGTCACGGGGCGCCACGCTACGGGCGGCGCCCCATATCCGGGCTCTCAGCCGTTGTTCTGCTCGTCGGCGGTCGGCAGCGCGTTCTTCCGGATCACGTCCGCGTACCAGTGGGCGCTGGCCTTCGGGATACGGCGCTGCGTCGAGTAGTCGACGAAGATCGTGCCGAAGCGCTTCGAGTAGCCGTAGGACCACTCGAAGTTGTCCAGGAGGGACCACAGGAAGTAGCCGCGGACGTCGGCGCCGTCGGCGATGGCCTGGCGCACCGCGTCCAGGTGGCCGTGGAGGTAGTCGATCCGCTGCGGGTCGTTCACCACGCCCTCGGGCGAGATGTAGTCGTCGAAGGCGGCGCCGTTCTCGGTGACCATGAGCGGCAGCTGCGGGTGCGACTTCGCCAGGTCGGTCAGCAGGGTGTGCAGCCCGCTGGGGTCGATCGCCCAGTTCATCGCCGTCAGGTTGTCGTTGGCGAGGTGGAAGGCGATGTGCTCGGAGCCCGTCCACGGCGAGTGGTCGCTGGCACCGTGACCGTCGTTCTTGGTGTTGCCGGCGCCGTCGGCGGGCAGCGACACGACGGTCGGCGAGTAGTAGTTGACGCCGAGCACGTCGATGGGGCGGGAGATCTCCGCGAGGTCGCCGTCGTGCACGAGGCTGTCCCAGTCCACGATGTGCGCGGTGTCCTGGCGCAGGTCCTCCGGGTAGGCGCCGTCGAGGATCGGGCCGGTGAAGACCCGGTTGCCGACGGCGTCGATGCGGCGGGCGGCGTCGACGTCCGCGGCGCTGTCGGTGAGGGGCCGCACCTGGTGCAGGTTGAGCGTGATCGAGGTCTGCGCGGTGGCGGGCAGGGCCGCGCGCAGGGCCCCGATCGCGAGGCCGTGGCCCAGGTTGAGGTGGTGGGCGGCGCGCAGGGTCGCGGCGGCGTCGGTCCGGCCCGGCGCGTGCACGCCGGAGCCGTAGCCGAGGAACGCCGAGCACCACGGCTCGTTCAGCGTGGTCCACACACCGACGCGGTCGCCGAGCGCCCGGGCCATGATGTCGGCGTACTCGGCGAAGCGGTAGGAGGTGTCGCGCTCCGGCCAGCCGCCCGCGTCCTCGAGCTCCTGGGGAAGGTCCCAGTGGTAGAGGGTGGCGACGGGGGTGATGCCCGCCTCCAGCAGCTCGTCGGTGAGCCGGCGGTAGAAGTCCAGGCCCTTCTCCACGGCGGGCCCGCGCCCGGTCGGCTGGACCCGGGACCACGAGACGGAGAACCGGTACGCCTTGAGGCCGAGGTCCTTCATCAGGGCCACGTCGTCGCGGTAGCGGTGGTAGTGGTCGGCGGCGATGTCGCCGGTGTCCCCGTTGCGGACCTTGCCGGGAGTGTGGCTGAAGGTGTCCCAGATGGACGGGGTGCGGCCGTCCTCGGCGGCGGCGCCCTCCACCTGGTAGGCGGCGGTGGCGGCTCCCCAGATGAAGCCCTGCGGGAAGGAAGTGGCCGAGGCCGGCTGGCCGTTCGCCTCGGGTCGTACGGCGGTCATGGCTGAGAACGCTCCAAATGGATCGGTTGAACTGGCCGGGCAAAGCGATCCGGCACGGAAGAAGTGGGTGAGGGCCCGGGGCGCGGGCGGGGTCAGCCCTTCACGGCGCCCGCCATGATGCCTCCGACGATCTGCTTGCCGAAGACGACGAACACCAGCAGAAGCGGCACGGTGCTGATCAGGGCGCCCGCCATGACGATGCTCTGGTCGGGGGTGTAGGAGGCACTCAGCTGGCCGAGGGCCACCTGGAGGGTGGGGTTCGTCTGGTTCAGTGCGAGGAAGGGCCAGAAGAAGTCGTTCCACGACTGCACGAAGGTGAGCATGCCCAGCACCATCATCGCGGGCCGCGCCACGGGCAGGACCACGCTCCAGACGATCCTGAGGTTGTTCGCGCCGTCCACCTTGGCCGCCTCGACCAGCTCGTACGGCAGGGCCTCGAGGAGGTACTGGCGCATGAAGAAGACACCGAAGGCGCCGACCAGGGTCGGGAAGATCACCGACTCCAGCTGCCCGCCCCAGCCGATGTCCGCCATCAACTTGAAGAGCGGGACGACACTGAGCTGCGGGGGGATGGTGAGGGTGGCGATGACCGCCGTCATCAGGAAGCCGCGCCCGCGGAAGCGCATCTTGGCGAAGGCGTATCCGGCGAGCGTGCAGAAGAACAGCGTCGCGATCGTGATGCTGCCGGCCACGATGACGCTGTTGACGATGGCTTTGCCGAGGTTCGCCTGTTCCCAGGCCGCCTGGAGGTTGGTCCACAGTCGGCCGCCCGGCACGAGCGGCGGCGGGGTGTCGAGCACCCGCTGCTGATCATGCGAGGCGGCCACCAGGGTCCAGTACAGGGGGAAGATCGATCCCAGGCCGACGATGACGAGGGCCGCGTAGGTCAGCGGGCCGCCCTTGAGCTGCTGGCCGGCGCCGAGCTTCAGACGGTTGCGCCCCTTGCCGTGGGTCTCGGTCCGCGCTGTGGGAGCAAGGTTCGGTGCGGTGGGGGTGGGACTGGTCGTGGTCATCGAATTCGCTCCCGTCAGGCCGCGCTCTTGCGCACGAACCGGCTGACGATCCAGTTGATCAGGGCTATGAGCAGCAGCAGGACGAGCATCGCCCAGGCCACGGCCGCGGCGGGGCCCAGGTGTCCGAGCTTCCAGCCGTAGTTGTAGAGGTAGATGCTGAGGGTCTCGTACTGGTGCTCACTGCCGCCGGTGGATCCGAGGGTGCCGCCCTGGAGCAGCAGAGGCTCGCCGAACAGCTGCATGGAGCCGATCGTGGAGATGACGACCGTGAACAGGATCGTCGGCCGCAGCGAGGGGATGGTCACCTTGCGGAACTGCTGCCAGCGCGAGGCGCCGTCGAGCGAGGCGGCCTCGTACAGATCGGTCGGCACCGCCTGCATGGCGGCGAGGTAGATGAGCGCGTTGTAGCCGGTCCAGCGCCAGATGACGATGACCGAGATGGCGATCTTCGACGACCAGTGGCCGTTGCCCCAGTCGGTGTTGCCGGCGCCGAAGAAGTGCAGCACCCAGTTGAGCAGGCCGCCGTCGGCCCGGAAGACCAGCGCGAACACCAGCGCGGCGGTCGCGACCGAGGTCGCGTAGGGGGTGAGGATCACGGTCCGCCAGAAGGTGCTGGCACGCAGCTTGTAGTTGAGCAGGTGCGCGAGGCCCAGCGCGACGAGCAGCTGCGGAACCGTGGAGATGACGCCGATCACGAAGGTGTTGAAGACCGACGTCCAGAACTCGGAGTCCTGGAGGATCTTGGCGAAGTTGTCGAAGCCGACCCACTCCGACTGGTTGAGGCTCGTCAACTCGACCCGGTGCAGGGCGATCCACCCGGTGTAGATGAGCGGGTAGAGCCCGAAGGCGCCGAAGATCAGGAAGAAGGGGGCGATGTACGCGTAGGGCGACGCCTTGTCGTCCCAGCGCCACAGCCGGCTGCGCCACGCCCGCCGACGTCCGTTCGACGCGGCGCCGGAGCCGCCGGTCGGCGGGTCGTAGGCGCCGCTGGTGGGGGTTGTTGTTGCCACGGAGGAGGTCCTTGTCTGGGATTCGGCCGGGGTGAGTGCGGGACCGAAGACGTGATCGATGGGGCCGGGTTGCGGTCCCTCACGCCCCAAGTGGGTCGGCACGGTGATCGCTCGCCTCGCGCGCCGGCCGAGGGGTACGTGCGAGGCAGGGCCTGGCAGCCGCCGGACAACCGGCGCCGAGGCTCAGGAGCGGCGATCGGATCCACCACCGGGACCAGCAGCGGTGAGCGGCCGGCGGAGCCTGCGCGCTGCGGGGACCCCGCAGCGGCGCGCTACGCCCTGCGACCCGAGTGAGCCGACGTTGCCGGCCGGCGGTCGCGACCCTGCCTGCCCGGACCCGGGGGGGGGGGGGGGGGGGGGGGGGGGGGGGGGGGGGGGGGGGGGGGGGGGG
>NZ_JBYIQP010000166.1:0-4084 GCF_057707665.1 Actinacidiphila sp. bgisy167
CTAAGCCCTCCTTCGCGGGCGGTGTCGCCAAGATCTGGCTCGACGGCAAGGTCAAGGCGGACCTGGCCGAGTCCACCGCGCAGGTCGGCGCGCCGCAGGTGTGGGCGGAGGGCAACACCGGCAAGGGCGTCAAGGTCGCGGTACTCGACACCGGCGTGGACGTCGAACACCCGGACCTGGTCGGCCAGATCGGCGCCAGTGCCAGCTTCGTCCCGGAGGAGTCGGACGTCCTCGACTACCAGGGCCACGGTACCCACGTCGCCTCGACGATCGCCGGCACCGGCGCCGCGTCGGACGGCCAGGAGCGCGGTGTCGCCCCCGGGGTCCGCCTGGACGTCGGCAAGGTGCTCAACAGCGAGGGCACCGGCCAGGATTCCTGGATCATCGCCGGCATGGAGTGGGCCGCCCGGGAGCAGCAGGCCAGGATCGTCAGCATGAGCCTGGGCGGCGACGGCGACCACACCGACCCCCTGAGCCAGGCGGCCGACCGGCTCAGCCGCGAGACGGGCGCGCTGTTCGTCGTCGCGGCGGGCAACAGCGGCCCGAACTCCATCGGCAGCCCCGGCGCCGCGGATTCGGCGCTGACCGTCGGCGCCGTGGACTCAGCGGACCACCTCGCCGACTTCTCCAGCACCGGCCCTCGGGCCGGCGACGCCGGTCTGAAGCCGGAGATCACCGCCCCCGGCGTGGACATCGTGGCGGCCCGTTCCCACTTCAAGCGGGGCACGGGCTACTACACGACGATGAGCGGTACGTCGATGGCGACGCCGCACGTCGCGGGCGCGGCGGCGCTGCTGGCCGCGGCCCACCCGGACTGGCCGGGGCCGCAGCTGAAGGAGGCTCTGGTCAGCAGCTCGAAGGCCACGCCGCAGTACACGCCGTACGAGGCGGGTGCCGGTCGCCTGGACGCGCCGGCGGCCGTGCACTCCTCGGTCTTCGCGACCGTCAGCGCCTTCTCCGGTTTCCACTCCTGGCCCCAGACGCCGGGCGAGACCGACGTCCAGAAGGTGACGTACACCAATGTCGGCGACGCGCCCGTCGCCCTGGACCTGGCGATCGACTCCCCCGTACCCGCCGGGCTGTTCAGCCTGTCCGAGCGGAAGGTCACCGTCCCGGCGCACGGCACGGCCTCGGTCTCGCTGACCGCGGACCTGGACCGGCTGCCGCTCGACCAGACGGTCAGCGGCATGGTCACCGGTACGGACGGCACCGGAAAGGTGCGGGCCCGGACCCTGATCGGCGCCTCCAAGGAGGGCCGCCGGCAGACCCTGACGGTCACCGCCAAGGACCGGTCCGGCAAGCCGCTGGCGGGCCGGGTCATGCTCACCGCCGAGGGCCTCTTCACGACGATCGACCTCGACGAGTCGGGCACCGGCACGGCGCGGCTGCCCGTCGGCACCTACAGCGGCTGGCTCACCGGCGACGTCCAGGGCGCGAACGGCCCGCACTCCCTGGGGAAGGCGCTGCTCGCCTTCAACGACGTGCGCCTGGACCAGGACCGCACGGTCACCCTCGACGGCCGCGAGGCCCGTCAGGTCCTGGCGCGCGCCCCCAAGGAGACCACTCCGGTCGCGCCGCGCCTGGACGTCCACCGGTCCTTCGCCGACGGCAGCCTGCTCGAGTCCTCCGTGCTGCCCGACGAGACCTACGACAGCGTGTGGGCCCTCCCGACCGGCAAGAAGGTCACCGACGGCACGTTCGAGTTCGGCGCCCGCTTCCGCCTGGAGCAGCCGGCCCTGACCGTGAGCGCGGCGTCCAGGACCTACGCCGATCTGCTGGTCAAGCGGGGCGCCACACCGCTGCCGGCCGGCACCCGGACCCTCACGGCGGTCTATGCCGGCCAGGGAACGGCCCAGGAACTGGCCCGCGCCGGCGTGCGCGGCAAGGCCGTGGTGGTCCGGGGCGGCGGCCTGGGCGCCATCGCCGGACAGGCCGAGGCCGCGGCGGCCGCGGGCGCCCAGGTGCTCCTGGTCGTCAACGACGGCATCGGCCGCCTCCAGCCCTGGGACGAGGTCCCGTGGAGCCCGGAGAGCCCCGCGCCGTTGACGGTGGCGACACTGGACGCCGACCAGGGCGCCGAGCTGATCGGCGCGCTCGGGCGCGGCCCGGTCAAGCTGAAGGTCGTCTCGAACCCCGCCACCGACTACGTCTACGACGTGGTGCGCCACTGGACGGGTGCCGTCCCGGCGGACCCGACGTGGCGTGAGAAGGAGAAGGACCTGGGCCGGGTGGACGTCTCCTTCCGCAACTACCGGCCGGGCAAGGCGATGCAGTCCCGCACCGACGTCTGGCGGGGCTGGGCGGTCGGCAACCAGCTGACCGCTCCCGCCCAGGGCGACCGCACCGACTGGGTCACGGCGGGGACGACCTGGCTGGACGACGCCTTCATCCAGGGCGAGACCGGGCAGCACTCGATCGACCTGCTGAGCTACCAGGCCGGCGGGACGGCCCAGGTCACCTGGTTCGGGCCGATCCAGCGGCCCCGGATGGGCCCGGTGGGCTACCAGCCGGTGCGGTACCTCGACACGATGTACATCACCGCGCCCGGCTGGGGTGACTCCGGTTCCGGCCACGTCGGCGAGGCCGAGGCCAACTACGACGTGAAGGACTGGATGGCTCTCTACCAGGGCGACCAGGAGCTCGACTGGGGCAACGCGGAGTGGCTGCAGGTCCCCTCGCTCCCGGCGGAGAAGCTGCCGTACCGCCTGGTCGTCGACAACGACCGCGCGGACTGGGCGAATCCGTACTCCCGGCACACGCTGACGGAGTGGAACTTCACCTCCGCGGCCACCGGCAGTGAGTCGTCGGTGTCCCTGCCGCTGATCCAGCTCGACTACGGCGTGGAGACCGACCGGGCCGGCAAGGCCGACCGGCACGCCGAGCTGACGGTCGCCGCGTCGCATCTGCCGGGCACGACCACCGCCATCGGGAAGCCCTCGCTCGAGGTCTCCTACGACGACGGGAAGACGTGGCAGCGGGCCGACCTGGACCGCGACGATGACGGCTGGCGCACGGGCCTGCGCGCCCCGAAGTCCGCGGGCTTCGCGACGCTCCGGGTCACCGCCCGGGACAGCGCGGGCAACGGCGTCTCGCAGACGATCACCCGGGCGTTCGGCCTGCGCTGACACCGGACGCACCACCGTGTGGGCGGGACCGCGACGAGCGGCCCCGCCCACCGGCGTTTCCGGCGGGGGCCGGCCGGTCGCCCGCGGGGGCTCCGCGCGATACGCGAGATCCCCCTGCGGGGTCCGCCCGCCCCGCACCGCGCCGGCTCGGGTGCGGCGCCGCGCGTCGCGGCACTTCGCTGACCCCGCGCCGGACGGCGACGCCGGCCGCTCCCCGCACGGGGCCGCCCTCGGTCAACGCCTGCGGGCAGCCCGCCCTCCCCTCGGCATCCCGCGCACGGTCGCCGACCGGCAGGCGACAGGACGGCGGCAGCGGAGACGGTCGCCGGCGCGCGGGTGGGCGCCGACGCACGGGTGGACGGCGCCGCGCGGAGGCGGCGGCGCGCGGGTGGACGGCGACGCGCGGAGGCGGCGGAGCGTGATGGCGCGCACATTGAGCAGCGGGGGCCTCGCGGCGGTGCGGCGGCCACCCGGCACGCAATCGTCACCTCCTTGACAGGTGATGATGCGTGTGCGACTGTCGCCATCAACCGCGGTGGTGCCCGACTCCGCCCCGACCCCCACCGGAGGGTTCCCGTGAAAGTGCTCAGCGTCATGAAAGTGGCCACCGTCGCCGTGGCCGTCGTCACCATCGCCTGCGGATGCTTCCTCCAGGTCTTCTGAGGACGGCGCGGCAGGAGAGAGGATGACCGGAATGCCCAAGACGCAGAAGACGCAGGAGACGCAGCAGGTCGCCAAGGTGGTCAAGGTCGTGAGGGTGGTCGGCGCCGCGGACGGCGGCGCGCCGGCGCGCAGCGCCCGCTTCGGCGCCCTGCCCGAACGCGTCAGGCCCGAGGACACCACCGAGGTGGTCCCCATCGTGGCGCGGTACCCCCCGCAGGACCTCTACGACCACGAGAAGTGGCTCACCTGCCGATGGGTGTAGCGGCGGAGGCCGCGCCCCCAAGGGGGACTGGGGT
>NZ_JBYIQP010000167.1:0-4045 GCF_057707665.1 Actinacidiphila sp. bgisy167
ACGGCCCGCACGGGTGCGCCGTGCGGGCCGAGCGCCTCATGCATGGCGTAGGCGGCCTCGGCGAGTTCGCCGGGGTCGCAGGTGGGCTCCGGCAAGGTGCGGCTGCGGCTGACCGACGAGCCGCCGGCGAGCCGGACGGTCAGGGTGAGCCCGGTGGTCGTGCGGCCGGTGCCTCGCAGCCGGTCACCGAGGCCGAGCCCGAGTTCCAGGACGGCCCGGCTCAACGCGCCGCGGTCGGTGGGGTCGGTGGCGTCGACGGTGAAGAGGCGGTCGGCGACGAGAGAGCCGAACGGGTGATCGGGCGCGATCGGAGCGGGGTCGAGCCCGTGCGCGCGTTCCCACACACCGCGCCCGGGAAGAGCACCGAGGAGCGCCTGGAGATCGGGCAACGGCGCGGCGGCGACGTCGCCGACCGTGTCCAGCCCGGCCGCCGCCAGCATCCGGACGGCTTCCGCGGTGATACCGGGAAGGGCCGCGACCGGCTGGGCCCGCAGGAAGCCGGCGACGGACTCCGGGTCGGAGTCGACGGCGCGGATGCGGCCAGGGAGGACGTCGCAAGCGGCCATGGCGGCGACCGTACGGCTGCCGGCGATACCGATCGTCAGGCTCACGTCGTACAGGGCCGCGACCCTGGTGCTGATCATGAGGGCGAGCTGTTCGGGCAGCAGCCCGTAGAAGCCCACCGCGGACTGCACGTCGGCCACGACGGCGTCCGGCGGCTCGGCGCGGACGACCGGGGTGAACTGGCCGACGAGCCCGGCCAGCGCCGCGAGCGTCGCCGGCTCGGCGCCTCCGCAGCGGATGTAGAGCACACAGGGCCCGGGGCCCTGGTGCGGCTCGGCTTCGACCATGGGGTCCGCCTCCACCTCTTTTCGAACAGGTGCTCGATTTCGAGTGTAGGGCATTCCGGCTCCCCGCGTCCGGCTCATAGGCTGCGTCGCATGACCTTGACCGCCGTCCAGCGCCGCGCCCTGCTGGAGTCCGACGCCGACACCGGGCAGCTGAAGGCGCGCGCACCCACGTGCGCCGCGCTGGTCGGGCAGGGCCTCGCCGTGCGTTACGGCCGTACCGGCGGCTACTACCTGACCCAGGAGGGGCGCCGGCTTCGCACCGAACTGGCCGGCGCGTCGCTTCGGAGCGGGGAAGCGAAGGCCGCGGCACCGGTGCCCGGACCGCCGACGGCCGAGCCCGCCGAGCGCGGGGATCGAGGGAGCTTCACCGCCGACGACGGGCACGGCACCGGCTCCGCCGCCCCCGGCCGCGCCGCCGAGGTCGCGTCGGCCTGGTCGGGGCTGCTGGAGATCCGGCGCGTCCTGCAGGACGGCGACACCACGCGGCCCGCGCCCTGGGAACGCGAGCGCTTCGTGCACGCCGTCGCCCTGGCGCTGGAGGCGGCCGGCCGGCCCCCGTGCGCGCGCGAGGCCGCGGGTCCGCCCTCGGCCGCCGGTTACGCCGTGGCGCCCTCCGCCCAGAGCGGGGTCGCCGAGGTGTCCTGGCACTCCCCCGCTGGGGACGCCCGGGGCTCCACCAAGGCCGAGTTGGCCCGCTGCCAGAGCGTCCTGGAGGCGTGCGGCTGGCAGTGCACGCTGCACCGCGACCGCCGGCGGAGGGCGTTCCTGCTGGTGTCGCCCCGCAGGGCCTGAGGGAGCACGATGGAGGCAGCGACTCAGGAGGTGGTCCGCCATGACGTCCACGTCGCCGGAGGCCGATCCTTACCTGTACGCCGAGACGCCCTCCCAGGCGGAGGGCGAACGGATCTACGACACGGCCGAACGCAGCACGATGGAGATCCACCCGGACGTGCCCCGCACGACCCCCTCCCAAGCGGAGGGCGAACGCGTCGACGACCTCGACCTCCCGCCCCGGTGACCCGGGACGGGGTGCGCCGCGAGGCCGTCCGCCGGTGACCCCTGCGGCGGAGCGCGGGGAAGAGCCGTACCGCGGCCCGCGCCCGCGGCGCACGGTGGGCCCGGCGAGGCCGTGACCAGGAGGCATGGCAGGGTGAGGGCATGCCGACCATCACTCATGTCACCGAAGAGCAGCCCGGACGCTTCATCGACCTGCGCAGCGACACCGTCACGCGACCCGGCGCGGGCATGCGCCGGGCCATGGCCGAGGCCGAGGTGGGCGACGACGTCTTCGCCGAAGACCCCACCGTGGGCGCCCTCCAGGACCGGATCGCCGAGCGGCTCGGCTTCGAGGCGGCGCTGTTCGTCTCGTCCGGGACGCAGAGCAACCTGTGCGCGCTGCTGACGCACTGCGGCCGGGGCGACGAGTACATCGCCGGGCAGTCGGCGCACGTGTACCGCTGGGAGGGCGGGGGCGGCGCCGTGCTCGGCGGGATCCAGCCGCAGCCGCTGCCCCACCGGACGGACGGGACGCTCGACCCTGCCGACATCGCGGACGCCGTGAAGCCGGACGACCCGCACTTCGCGCGCACCCGTCTGCTGTGCCTGGAGAACACCATCGGCGGCCGGGCGGTCCCCCTGGACTACCTGCGGACCGCCACCGGGCTGGCCCGGGAGCGCGGGCTCGCCACCCACCTCGACGGGGCCCGGCTGTTCAACGCGGCGGTGGCCGCGGGCGGCGACCCGTACGAGCAGGCGCGGCTGATCGCCGGCCACTTCGACAGCGTCTCGGTCTGCTTCAGCAAGGGCCTGGGGGCTCCCGTCGGCTCCGCGCTGCTCGGCAGCCGGGCGTTCGTGGCGCGGGCGCTGCGCTGGCGCAAGGCGCTCGGCGGCGGGATGCGGCAGGCGGGCATCCTGGCCGCGGGCGCACTGTACGCGCTGGAGCACCAGGTCGCACGGCTCGCCGAGGACCACGTGAACGCCGCGCTGTTCGCGGAGGGGATCAAGGGTGTGCCGGGCCTGGTGGTGGACGGCGCCCAGACCAACATGGTGTTCGCCGAACCCGCGCCGGGGCTGTCCGCCGAGGAGGTGCAGGAGCGCCTCGCGCGGCGCGGGCTGCGCTGCGCCGGCTACCCCGGGCGGCTGCGCTTCGTCTTCCACCTGGACGTGTCGCGCGCCGACACGGAGGAGGCCGTGCGCATCGTCCACGCCGCCCTGGGCGGTTCCCCTCGCTGACGGCGGGCCCCGAAGTGAGGCCCAGAAGTGACGGCAGGCCCACGGCCCGGCGGCCCGCCCGGTCGGCGGACCGCCGATTCCCCTTCTCCCGCGCGTGTTTCCGCAACCTCCGGCGCCTCCCCGCTGTCCTAGGGGGTGAGGCCGTCAGGTGACGGCCCACCAGGGGGATGGGGGATCAATGCGAACGAGAGTGTCAGCGGGACGTCGGGCGGGGGCCGCCCTCACGGTGGCGGTGCTGGCCGTGACACCGGTCGTGGCGGGGGGCGGCACGGCGCAGGCCGCGTCGTGCACGAAGAGCAAGGGCCCCTACCAGAAGCAGGTGGAGAAGTTTTTGGGCCGGCCGGTGGACGGGAAGCAGTCGGCGGCCGACTGCAAGGCGACCCGCGCTTTCCAGACGAAGTACGGGATCTCCCCGAACATCGGCTACGCGGGGCCGGTGACCTGGGGCGTCATGAAGATCATGAATGCCCAGAAGGCCGCGGGGCGCAACCCCGACAAGGCCGGCACGTGCCCCGTCAACAAGGGGCGGATCGCGTGCGTGGACCTCACGCGCCAACTGAGCTGGATACAGGACGGCAGGAAGCTGACGTTCGGGCCGGTCCCGGTTCGCACGGGCCGCAACGGCTACGAGACCCGCACCGGCGCCAAGAAGGTCTACTGGCGGAACATCGACCACTGGTCGACGCTGTACCACGTCCCCATGCCGTACAGCCAGTTCTTCGACGGGGGGCAGGCGTTCCACTCGATCTCCGGGAGTGTGTGGTCGCCGCCGGGGTCGCACGGCTGCGTGAACATGCGCACGGCGGACGCCAAGAAGTACTGGAGCCTGTTGCGCAACGGCGACGACGTGTACGTGTACGGACGCAAGCCCGGTACGTGACCGCGCCGCGCCGCACGTCGGCGGGCAGGACCTGGGTGGGGGGGGGGGGGGGGGGCCCCCCCGGCCCCCCCCCCCCCCCCCC
>NZ_JBYIQP010000168.1:0-4022 GCF_057707665.1 Actinacidiphila sp. bgisy167
CCGGCCGTTCCGCGAGGCGTACGATCATGAGCCGATGCGTGGACGTACAGGGGTGGCAAGCTGCATGGATGTCTCATCGGGAGGTCCCTGGGAGGGGCTGGGGCTGGACGCCCTGGGCGCCCGGGTGCTGGAGTACCTGGTGGGCCATCCCTCGGCCGACGCCGGCGCGGTGGCTGAGGTGGTCGGGACGTCGGTCTGCGAGGCCGAGCGGGTGCTGCGGGCCCTCGAGGACGAACTCCTCGTCATCCGCATCCCCGGCGGGTCCCCGCGCTGGAAGGCCGGACCGCCGCGCTCCTCACTGGGTTCGCTGCTCGCCCGCAGGCGCAGCGAACTGGCGCGTACGGAGCTGTTCGTGGAGCAACTCGACGAGCTCTACCGCTCCGCCGCGCACCCCGGCGCACCCGACCTGGTGGAGGTGCTGGAGCAGGGCGAGGAGGTCACCGCCCGGTACGCGTACCTGCTCAAGGGCAGCAGGAGCGAGGTGCTGCACCTGTCCAAGCCGCCCTATGTGACGGAGACCGCGGACGACTCGGGGCACCGGGACCCCGACCGCACCGCCGTCGCCCCGGGGGTGCGGCTGCGTTCGGTGTACGAGGCCGACGGCCTCACCGACGAGGTGTCCCTGGAGACCGTGATGCGCGGCATAGCGGTCGGCGGTGAACTGCGCCTGGGCACACGGGTCCCCGTCAAGCTGGCCGTCTTCGACCGGACGGCCGCTCTCCTCCCGCTTCACCTCGACCGGCCCTCGGCGGGTTCCCTGGTGGTGCACTCCTCGGCCCTGATCGAGGTGTGCGTGGCCCTTTTCGAGGGCGTCTGGGCATGCGCGACTCCGGTCTCCCTGGAGAGCCGCCAGGACTGGCCCGTCCCACGGGGCGAGCGCGAAGCGGTCGCGACGGACGAACGCACCCGGGCGATCCTCCACCTCATGGCCACGGGGATGAAGGACGACGCCATCGCCCGGGTACTGGGAGTGAGCCGCCGGACGGTCCAGAAGCACGTCAGCGACGCGGGCGCCGCCCTCGGCGCCCGGACGCGGTTCCAGATCGCGCTCCTCGCGCGCGACCGCGGCTGGCTGGACGGCTGAACCGGCCGCCCACGGCCGCGTCGGCGTGACCGGGTCCGCGTGACCGATCCACCAACGGCCGGCCCCGGCGTCGGCCCATGACCGGGCCTGGAGCCCCGCAGTCCCGCACTCGGCGGTCCGGCGCAAGCACGTCCACGTCCCACACCACCTGCCGGCCCACCGGGGCGCCAGGCGCACCGCAGGGCTACCGGGAGCATTCGACCAGGTCACAGAGCTGCATCGCCGGGTCGTACCACTGCCGGAGCGCCGTGACCCGCGCCAGTGTGGCGCTCGCGCCGCCGGTCACCCCACCTCTTCGCAGGTGCGGCGTCAAGGAGCCGTCAAGCCGTCTCCGGGCCGCGTCAGGGACCCGCTAACGAAGCCTGTCCGGGGCACTGCGGGGCGCTTCGCTACGTACACCGGTTCTTCACCGGCGCCGCGGGCCCGACCGGGTGCGCGGCATTCTTCCCCACACGACTACCGGGGTGCTCCGCATGCCAGATGTGGCCTTCATCGTCCTCACCGTCGCCGTCTTCGCCGTGCTCGGCCTCGTGGCCAAGGGGGCGGAGCGGCTGTGAGCGTCGAAAACGTCGTCGGACTCGTCGTCGCCGTGGCCCTGGTCGGTTACCTGGTGCTGGCGCTGATCTACCCGGAGAAGTTCTAGTGAACGACACCCTCGCGGGCTGGCTTCAGATCCTCGCGCTCGTCGGCGCGCTGGCCCTGACCTACCGGCCGCTGGGCGACTACATCGCCCACACCCTGACCTCCGTCAAACACCTGCGCGCCGAACGCCTCGTGTACCGGCTCGGCGGGGTCGACGGCGACGCGGACCAGAAGTGGTCCGTCTACCTGCGGAGCGTGCTGGCCTTCTCGGCCGTCTCCGTCCTCTTCCTCTACGCCTTCATGCGGCTGCAGAACCACCTGCTGCTGTCCATAGGCATGCCTTCCGTGACGCCCGGCGTGTCCTTCAACACGGCCGCGTCCTTCGTCACCAACACCAACTGGCAGTCCTACTCCGGTGAGTCCACGATGGGCCACCTGGTGCAGATGGCCGGTCTCGCGGTGCAGAACTTCGTGTCCGCGGCCGTAGGCATCGCCGTCGTCGCGGCCCTCATCCGGGGCTTCACCCGCAAGAAGACCGACCGCGTCGGCAACTTCTGGGTGGACCTCACGCGCATCGTCGTGCGCGTCCTGCTCCCGCTGGCGTTCGTCTTCGCCATCGTGCTCGTCGCGGGCGGCGCCGTGCAGAACTTCCACGGCGTGGACTCCATCTCGACCCTCATCGGCGACCACCAGAGCCTGACCGGCGGCCCGGTCGCCTCGCAGGAGGCCATCAAGGAGCTGGGCACCAACGGCGGCGGCTTCTACAACGCCAACTCCGCCCACCCGTTCGAGAACCCCAACGCCTTCACGAACCTGCTGGAGATCTACCTCCTGCTGGTGATCGCCACCTCCCTGCCGCGCACCTTCGGCCGCATGGTCGGCGATCACCGCCAGGGCTACGCGATCCTCGCCGTGATGGGCGTCATCTGGGCCGCCTCGGTCGCGATCGTCACCGTCAACGAGCTGCACAGCGTGAGCAGCCAGGCCGGCCACGTGGCCGGCGGCATGATGGAAGGCAAGGAGCAGCGCTTCGGGGTGTGGGGCTCGGCTCTGTTCGCGGTGTCGACCACCCTCACCTCCACCGGCGCGGTCAACTCGTTCCACGACTCGTACTCGCCCATCGGCGGCGGGATGACGATCTTCAACATGATGCTCGGCGAGATCGCCCCCGGTGGTACGGGATCGGGTCTCTACGGCATCCTCATCCTGGCGGTCATCGCGGTCTTCGTGGCCGGTCTGATGGTCGGCCGCACCCCGGAGTACCTGGGCAAGAAGCTCGGCGGCCGGGAGATGAAGTTCGCCTCCCTCTACATCCTCACCACCCCGGCGATCGTCCTGGTCGGCGCGGGCCTGGCCATGGCGCTGCCCGGTGAGCGGGCCGGGATGCTCAACACCGGTGCCCACGGCTTCTCCGAGGTGCTGTACGCCTTCACCTCGGCCGCCAACAACAACGGCTCGGCTTTCGCGGGCCTGACCGTGAACACCGACTGGTACAACACGGTGCTCGGCCTGGCCATGCTGTTCGGCCGCTTCCTGCCGATCGTCTTCGTCCTGGCGCTGGCCGGCTCCCTGGCCCGGCAGCAGCCGGTGCCCGTCACGGCGGGCACGCTGCCCACCCACCGGCCGCAGTTCGTCGGCCTGCTGACGGCCGTGATCCTGATCGTCGTCGGCCTCACCTACTTCCCGGCCCTGGCGCTGGGTCCGCTCGCGGAAGGTCTGTCCTGATGTCCCTGACCACCCTCGAACCCCCCGCGTCACCGGGCGGCGCCCCGACCGGGCCGCAGCAGCCGCACCGTGTCTCCGGCGGCATGCTGGACCCGAAGCAACTGCTCACCTCGCTCCCGGACGCGCTCAAGAAGCTCGACCCCCGGGTGATGGTCAAGAACCCCGTGATGTTCGTGGTCGAGGTCGGCGCCGTCCTGACCACGCTCTCGGCGATCAAGGATCCGAGCATCTTCGCCTGGGTCATCACAGTGTGGCTCTGGCTGACCGTCGTCTTCGCCAACCTGTCCGAGGCCGTGGCCGAGGGCCGCGGCAAGGCACAGGCCGAGACCCTGCGCCGGACGAAGACCGACACCGTCGCCCGCCGACTCACCGACTGGAGGCCCGGGCAGAGCTCGCTCCGCGAGGAGGAGGTCCCCGCCTCCGGCCTCAGGCTCGGCGACCACGTGGTCGTCGAGGCAGGGCAGATCATCCCCGGCGACGGCGATGTCGTCGAGGGCGTCGCGTCGGTCGACGAGTCGGCGATCACGGGTGAGTCGGCCCCGGTCATCCGGGAGTCCGGCGGTGACCGGTCGGCGGTGACGGGCGGCACCAAGGTGCTGTCGGACCGGATCGTCGTACGCATCACCTCCAA
>NZ_JBYIQP010000169.1:0-4002 GCF_057707665.1 Actinacidiphila sp. bgisy167
GATGAGCGTGGTCGGATTGCTCATCGGTGTGCTGACCGCGGTGACCGGTCGGCTTGCCGAACACGCCATGACGGCGGCCCTCTGGCCCTCCTTCGGCTCGAGGCGCGTCGGCCGCGGTCTTTCCGTGGCCGACCCGTTTTTGGCGGACCTGGCCCCCGCCTTCGCCCAAGGACAGGCGGCAATCCAGGTGCACCGTCACGGGGCTGTCTCTGACCCCGGCTCGGATGATGCCAGTGGCGGCCGCACCCGGGGAGCGGCCTGATGTGGCGGTGCCGGGTGCGGCCTGGAGTGGTCTGGTGGGGGTCAACGGCAGATGTTGACGTGGGTGTGTCCGAAGTCGAGTTGGATGGTGGTGATGCGGGTGTGGGGAAGCTGGACGATGGCCCTGAGGAAGTACGTGGCGTGGATGGTCGACAGCGGGTCGGTCTGGCTCTCCGGTGCGATCGCCACGAGGGGCGGGGTTGCCTGTAGCCCGGGTGCGGTGTCGGGGTCGCGGAGCGTGGCTGCTGCGGCTTCGGCGTGCTCGGTGTACTCGGGAGTGCCGGTGGCCGGCAGGAGTCTGGTGTCGAGCAGGTACCGGTGGCTTTCGGGGTCCTCGCGCAACGGCTGAACCGGCTGCACCTCCAGCGGCCCCGTGGCGAGGCCGGTCCGGCGCTCGTGTGCTGTGGGTGTCGTGAGGCGGTCCGGTTCGTCCTCGTGACCTGCCGAGGTCGCTTGCGCTGCTGAGCTCGGCTGTGGACGGTGTGTATTGAGGGCGTTCTGGACGCGGGTGCGTCGCGGATCGTCTGTGGGCAACTGCTCCAGTCTCCGTTGAAGCAACGCCCGGTTCAGGTTGTCGGTGTGGGCGTTCTCGGTCAAGGCTTGGCCGAGGAACGGACTGGAGATGGTGGGGGGGTGGCTTTCAGAGGTTGTCGTTGCACTCCGAGGGGTGAGTGGGAGCAATGTGATGGCTTGGGACTGGTCGCCGAGCCACCAGCCTCCGGCGTCCCCAATGGGTGGGCGGCCTGTCCGGGGCTGGATAAGGGCTTCCGCCGCGGGCGGCAAGGTGATATGTGTCTGGCCGCGCGGGTCCAGTCTGGTGCGTGTGACGCCCCTGACGAGGGTGCGAAGGTCTTGCCTGGAGGCGATGTAGCCGAGGGCGGCTTGCCAGATCAGGTCGGGGCTGGGGTGGCGTGTAACTGTCGGGGCGGTGTGGACCAGGTCCAGGTCGCCTTGCCTGTTGTAAAGACCGCGGACGAGTGTCTGGACCACGCGAGCCGTGAAGTGAGTCGTTTGCTGCGCGGTGAAGTCGCGCTGCACAGAGGGCGCGGGGGCTATCCAACTGTTGTCCGAGCGAAGTGTCACTCCGCCAAGGGTCGGGATGTCATCCAGACTTTCCCAGCCCAAGAGCTGCCGCATCCCGACGTAGGAGTAAGGGCCCGTGCGGAACATGACCGAATTGCGTCGAACGATTCCCCGGCCCATGGTGTACATCGCAGCCGGGGTGGCGGTTTCGGTTCGTGGAAAAAGTCCGATCTGCGACATCTCGTACTTCTCCTTTATGATGCGCATCATCATGCGGAAGAAGGGGTGGTGGGCGTGAGCCGCGAATGCCGAGTTCATGAAACCGCCCTCCATCTTTCCGACTGCGTATCCCTGCCGACTGGACGTGACCTGCTGGAGGGCATCCAGGGATTCGATGACGTTGTCACCGTCGCTGTACATGCCGCCCATGGTCATAATTTCTAGTCGCAGAATGTCGCTCGCCGCGGCCCAGCCGGAGCCCGTTTGCTTGACCATCTCCGTCATGAATTCTGCATGCAGCTGCATGGGCCGTGAGACGTTGAACACTTCATGAACGTTGACGAGCGCTATTCTCGATCTTTTGGCCCACTGAACCATTTCCCATATCTGGGCCTGCCATTCCTCCAGCGGGCGGTGAGACAGGTCCCGTACACCTGCTATGTCGTCACGAGAGATGTCAGTCCACAGGACGAAGACAGCTTCGCCCCAGTGACGGAGAGCCGCCTCGCCATAGTTGTGCCAGAAGCCGGCAGTCCGTCCGTGCTCCCGCAAGGGATCACCGAACCATATGGCATGGACCACAGCCGGTGTGCTGACCTCGGGGGACGACAGGAGAGGAGCGTTGGACGCGGACGTCCATACCCGAGTGCTGCGCCGGTGTGAGTAGCTGTTGGTACCTACCGGGCCCCACGCCTCCGGGTCCATATCCTCCGGCTGGCTGTCCTCATCCCGCATGTCCATGGCGTTGAGGAAGTACACCCACTCATCGGAGTTCAAGCGGGAGTAATCGTACGGCTCGCCGGTTTCCAGGTCGGTCAACATATAAGGGACCGGGGCCGGATGAAGCAGGCCGAAGAGGTCCGTGCCCAGTGATGCCGAAAGCCGCGTCCCCTGGGTTTCGGGGGTCGCCGCCTGCATCTGATGCAAGCCCTGAATCACCGTCCATGCCGCAGGTGGCACCTGGGGACCGGAAACATTCTGACTCGGCCCTCTGCTGACCTGCGTGCTGCTGACCTGCGTGCTGTTTTGACCCCTCAGAGATTTGCCGGGAGGGGAGGCGTGCCGGCTGCCTGACGGATAGGGGTGGGCGGCAGAACGTGCCTGGCCACGATGCTGAGAGGGTGAACCGCTCTGCGTGGGGCTGGCATAGCGGGGGTTGGTGGAGGGGTCGGGAAGGGTGTAGGTGGTGCTGGTGGAAGGTTGGAAGGGGGTGAGGACGTGCGGTACCACCTGGCCGGAGGGATCGATGATGAGGGCTTGTGCCTGCAGGAGTGGGGCATCCGGGGTGCGGTGCAGGATTCTGATCCCGGGTGTGGCATTGCCCGCGCCGAACGCCTGTTCATCCGGTGCGATTTCGATCCAGACAGCCCCCTGATCCTGACCTTCGTACCGGGGATGGTAAGCAACCGACACGTGGCCTTCGCGACCCAAGGAGAGCCGGCCGTCGGGCCCGAAGGCGCTGCCGTTGGGTGTGCGGGACATGACCAGGGCCATACTGCCCGGCCCCAGCCCCAGGGTGGTGTCGCCGAGCGCGGTGTGGATGACGTCCCAGTCCCCAACCGGGGTCCACCGGGCGCCGCCGGGGGCGAGCCGCTGGCTCGCCCGCCCGGTGCCTACTTCGAGGTCGTCCACGGTACTCCCGGGGTGTATACCGGTGCTGCCCGGCAGTTCGGGGGCCGGGGCGTACACCTGGTCCCTGAGTGCCGCGGCCACGGTCACACACCACTCCTCGACGTTCGCCTGCCGGCCATCGGCACGGTGATGCAACCGCTCGAGCACCATCCCACGCACTGTGACTGCTACTTCGAGGATGCCGTCCCGGTCCAGTACCCGACGTTCCCGGCCGGTACCGGCTGCTGCGGCGCCGTGGGTCGCGTGGTGGGGCGCGTCGAACAGGCGGCTGGTTGCGGTGCCTGCGGTTGCCTGGGGGCGTTCCTCGATGTGCGGCGTGGTGTCGACATGCCGGTCTAGACCGGGTCCGCGGGCGACCCCGGTTTCGTTTTCGACCGTCAGGTGTCGCTCGTCCGCGGCAATGGGGGCGGAGCGGTGCGCGGTGTGGAGGAGGCGGTCGCGTTCGTCGCGTGTGAGGCCGGTGGTCAGGCGGTGGGAGGGGATCCGAGTGAGCGCTCTGAGCGCCTGTTCCGCCGTCATCCCCTGAGGCGGACGGGCCGCCACGTCCCGGTAGACCTCGGCGGCTTGATGGACGTGCGCCACGAAGGCGGCGAGATCGGCGAGGTCTAGGGTGCCGGTCCCGGTGAGGACGTCCCCCATGGGCGAGGGCATCTCGAAACATATCCGAGCAAGAGCACGAGGACTCACGAGATCAGAAATCCTTTCACGTCAGCTTTTGCACCACGGGAGACCTGAACCGATCGGGTGCACGATTGACCGAGGCAGCCCTTTGGAAAATGGCGCGCTCAGGTATCCACCGCACTCTACGCGAGGGACATCCAGGAGCTTCGGGACCCGCACCGGCAGCGACACACCGCGCATGCCTCG
>NZ_JBYIQP010000017.1:0-98980 GCF_057707665.1 Actinacidiphila sp. bgisy167
TCACCAACGACCCAGAACCCAAACCGTTTCGGATCAATATGGAACTTGATCAAGCCCTGATCAGTTCGTACTCATCAATATCGCGCACACTGAACATCGACCGGGTAGGAGCGGAATGACACGTGTGGGTGTGGACCATGAAGGTTCGCATCTGCGCTCAGTGTGAGGCAGGGCCCTGGTGCCGGCGTTGCGGATCGACTCGGGTGCCGCGGGAATAGACTGCCGCAATCCGGTGCAGGGCGGAGGGGTCGCCGATCGGATCGGCCCGTACGACAACGACATCGGCGTCGTACCCCGGCTTCAGCCTGCCCTTGCGGTGGCCGAGACCGCAGACACCGGCGGCGACCGACGTCATACTCCGCAGGATGGCCATCCGGTCCATTCCGTATGCGGCCAGCCGATCCTGCGCGTACGGGAGCACATCGTGCGGTTTGTACGGGCCGATCCCCGCGTCCGTGCCCGCGACGATCACCGCTCCCGCCGCGTGCAGGGCCGCGAAGTTGGCTATGATTTCAGGCATTCTCCGGGATACGGCCGCGGGCACCACCGAGCCAGTTCCGGGTAGCGCTCCGGCGGTGGCGCCGAGCGCGACGCGCTGGGAGACGATCCGCTCGACGAGTTCAGGCCCCGGCGCGACGACTCCTTCGGCCGACCAGAAACCGGCGTGTTCCACACCATCCACCCCGGCCTCGATCGCGTCGAGTGCAGCGTCGTAACCGTGCGCGTGCGCGGTCACGGGGATCCCGTGCCGGTGCGCCTCCATGACAGCAGCACGCAGGGCTTCCCGGGCGAACTGTGATTGCTCCGGGAAGCTGGCCGACGTCATTGTGCCGCCGCTGGCCATGATCTTGACGATGTCGACACCACGTTCCACATGGGTACGCACCGCGACCCGGAGTTCGGCGGGGCTGGGCCCCACCTCACCGCCGAGGAAATGGCAGTGCCCGGCCACGGTGGTCAGCGGCGGCCCGGCCGCCACGATGGTCGGCAGGTCCGTCGCGCCTCGCAGGGCCAGTGACAGGAAGTTTCGGTCGCCGAGGTCACGCACGGTCGTGATGCCAGCGCGCAGTGCTGTCGTGGCCGCGACGCGCATCGCGGCCACGACAGCGTCGTCGTCGCGATCGGCGAGTGACTTCACCGGGTCGGGGCTCGCGTCGAAGGCGAGGTGCACGTGGGGATCGATCAGACCGGGAATGAGGGTGGCGCCCGGAAAGTCCACGACGGTCTCTCCAAGCCGCAGATCCGCCGTACGGCCGATTCCGACTATCGTCGTTCCTTCGAGGATCACGACGGGGTCGTCCCACGGCATGACCGTTTCGCCGTCGAACAGCCGTGACGCCCGCAGCACCGTGGTGCCGTGATGTGCGGTTTCGTTCACCATAGACATGCACTTGACCTTAAGTAACTGTTTCAGAATGCCGCCCGAGGCCGTCGAAGACAGATGATGCTGCGGGCACATTGGGGGAGACCTTGCTGGAGGTCGGCGCGTCGCTCGTAGCGGATGCGAAGTTGTTTGAACTTGTGCAGCCAGGCGAACGCGCGCCGAGCAGGACGACGGGCAGCTGAACACCCCGCGGAACGGCGACCGCCACGGTCAGTCCTGACGGAGTCTCGGCGCGGAGAGCACGGCCCAGTTCGTCGGACCACGCCTCAAGCTGTGCACACGTGAGCCGCTCGGTGCCGCACTCGACGGCGGACGGCCGTCGGCCTCATCCTGGACACTTCCCTGATCGGCCCGGGCACTCGGCAGGGAAGGAAAGGGACGTCCGTCGACCTGCTACCTCGGCTATGGCAGGGTCCAGTTGGCGCCGCACATGTGCTCCGCTTGCTCGTAGCTGATTTCAGGGCGAAACCTATAGAGGGTGCGAAGCACAACACAAGAGCCGCTAATGGCATGCTAACTCGTCTGTCGCGTTCGGAACGGGATGTGCAGGCCGTCACACGTCTCGGCCACGGCCTCGTGCTCGGTGATGGTCTCGCTCATCAGGCATCTCCTTGATCATCGGATCCGCCGCCTATTGGACACTCTCGTAGTCCGGGCCTGCTGGGTCATCGCGAGCGGGGTGGGGTCCGACCCGCGGGCCTGGTCACGTAGTCCCAGATCCCCTGCCCGCCTGCGCTGGTGATCCTGACCGGTGCGTGATCCGGTTGCCGCAACTCGGCGCCCGTTAGTTCTTCGTATGAATGCCGAAGCCGGGCTATCCCGTCGCGCACAGGTACTGCTGAACTTGGTGCCGGGACGGTCCACGCCGAGAAGAAACCGCGTCAGGTCGGCCTCCGACGCCACCGGGTCAGGCCGGTGAACCGGACCATCCCTCCCCCGATTCTCCAAGAGAACGCAATGACGACTGTCTATGATCTTGTGGCCGCTCAGGCCGAACGTGTTCCCACCGCCACAGCGGTCATCGCAGGCGAACGCCGGACCAGCTACCAGGAGCTGACGGCCATGGCCGCCCGATTCGCGCAGGGCCTGGCCGAGCCCGCGGCGAACCTGATCGGTGTCTGTCTCCCCCGCGATGAGCGGATGGTCGCGGGGATCCTCGCGGTGTGGCGGGCAGGGTGCGGTTACGTCCCGCTCGACCCGCTCATGCCGTTGTCCCGCCTGAAGGAAATGGTCCAGCTGGCGGCGATCCGGTACGTGCTGACCACCCGCGAGCTGGCCCCCACCTGCGCGGCGACTGGTGCCCAGCCCGTCATCGTCGAGGACCTGAACGACAGCGGCGGCGCCCCTGTCAAAGCGGACGGTCTCGCGTACGTCCTGTTCACGTCCGGCTCCACCGGCGCACCCAAGGGCGTGGCGGTCGAGCACTCCTCAGTGGTCGCCTTCCTGCGGTGGGTGGAACGCACGAGCGATCCCGCGCATCTGCGCGCGGGACTGGCCACTGCATCGCTCAGCTTCGACGCATCGGTCCACCAGATCTTCGGGCCGTTGAGCACCGGAGGCTCCGTAGTCCTGGCCGACGACATCCTCGCCCTGCCGACGCTACCGGCCCGCGACGAGGTCACGATGATCGGCGCGCCGCCTTCCGCGATCGCCGCCCTGCTGGAACAGCCACTGCCCAGCGGGGTGCGCCGGGTGAACCTCGGCGGCGAGGTGGCCACTCGCTCGCTGGTCGATCGCCTGTACGCACAGCCGGGAGTGGAGACCGTCGTCAACGTGTACGGGCCGACCGAGTGCACCGTCTTCTGCGCCACACACGTCATCGGCCGGGCGGAGAAGGGGAACCCGCCCATCGGACAGCCCGTCGCCGGCAGCGAGCTGACCGTCCGCGACGCCGATCAGCGGGTGGTCGACGACGGGACACCTGGCGAGCTGTGGGTGGCGGGACCACTCGTCGCCCGCGGCTATCTCGGCGCGCCGGAGCTGACCGCCGAGCGATTCGTCGAGGACCCCGCCTCCCTGGGTGCGCGGCGCTACCGCACCGGCGACCTCGTCCGCCGCGTCGATGGTGTCCTGCACTACCTCGGCCGCCTGGACGACCAGGTCAAGGTGCGCGGTTTCCGGGTAGAGTTCGGCGAGGTCGAGTCCGCACTGGCCGCGCACCCGGGCGTGCGCAACGCCGTGGCCACCGCCCCGGCGGACCCCCAGGGCGTCCGCACGCTGCACGCCTATGTGGAGGCGCCGGCGGGGACCGCGCCGGTCACCGAGGCCGAGCTTCACGATCACCTGCGCGACAGGCTGCCCGACTACATGGTCCCCGCTCGCATCATGGTGCTGGAGAACCTGCCCCTGAACTCGAGCGGCAAGGCGGACCGGGCAGCGCTGCCTCCCATCCCCGCCACCGGCACCGGTGGCGGCGACGGTGAGCAGCCGCACGGCGCGGTCGAGGAGCAGGTGGCCGCCATCATCGCGGACGTGCTGGGCCTGCTCCGGGTGGGCCGGTCGGACCGGTTCGACGTTCTGGGTGGCCATTCGCTGGCCGCCGCCCGGGTGGTCGCCCGCGTCCGTGCGGAACTGGGCACCGCGGTCCAGCCCGGAGCGTTCCTGGCCGAGCCGACCGTGGCGGGCCTGGCGCGCCGGCTGGCTGATGCCGGGACGGCTCTACCACCACCGATGCGGCATTTCGGCGCCACGAGTGTGCCGTTGACCGACATGCAGCGCCAGCTGTGGATGACTCGGCAGGTCAGCGGCTTCCCCGGCGCCACTGCAGAAGCGTTCGCGATCGGCATCACCGGCCGGGTCGACTCGGCCGCCCTGACCGCCGCCCTGAACGCTCTCGTCGTTCGACACGAGGCGCTGCGCACGGTGGTGCGGGTGAACGGGACGGAGGTGACGGGCGAGGTCCGCCCGCCGGCCGAGGTCCCGTTCACCGAGTACGACGCGCAGGCCATGGGCGACGAGGAGATCCACTCCGTCCTCGACGAGACAGCCCGGCAGCCTTTCGCGCTCGACGTCGACGTGCCGCATCTGCGCGCCACCTTGGTCCGGACCGCGGAGGACACGGCCACCCTGGTCATCGGGGTGGACCATGTGGCCTTCGACGGCTGGTCCGGCGGCATCCTTCTGCAGGAACTGGCCACGCACCTGGCCGAGGCCGAGCAGTCGATGGCGGAACCAGCCGTGCAGTTGAGTGACGTGGCCCGCTGGGAACAAACGTTGTTCGCCGCGAACGCCACCGCCGATCGGGAGTTCTGGACGAAGGAACTGGCCGGCGCGCGGCCACCGTACGACGTGTCCCGCCGCGCCCGCAACGGTGCCCTGAGCTGCCGGGGAAAGCGCCTGAGCCGTCCACTCGCACCGGAGACGGTCGACGCGGTGCGCAAGCTGGGTTCGCTCAGTGGGCTGAGCCCCTTCGCGGTGTACTTGGCGGCGTTGGACGTGCTGCTCGCCAGGTGGACCGGTACCCGTGACATTCTCGTCGGGGTGCCGGCGGCGCGACGCGATGTGGTGGAACTCGATCACGTGGTCGGTCCGTTGATCGCGACCCTTCCCGTCCGGGTACGGTGGGAACCCGAGCAGAGCTTCCGGACGGTGGTGGCAGAGGCGGCGCTGGCGCGCAACCGCTCACTGACGCACCGCGATCTGCCGTCCGCGACACTCTTGGAGGCAGCCGACGCCGCGGGCGTGGTGCGGCCACCGGGAGTACCGCTGACCCCGGTGGTCCTGTCGGTACGCCCGTCCGGGATGCCGGTACGCCTGCGGTCAGGTGCCGCGGAGCTCCATGTGCTCGGCGAGCGGGACTCCGGCGCGGCTCCCAACGAAGCCACCTTCCTCGTCAACGACACGGCCGCCGGGACCGAGGTGCAGCTCTGCTACGACGTGGAGCGCTTCGATCAGGCGACCGCCTCGGCGTTGCTCGATGGATTCTGCCAGGTCCTCACCGAGGGCAGCGCCCATCCCGACCGCGTCTGCTCGGCACTCGCGATGCCCGTTCCGCCGTCGCATGAGCCTGATGCGCTCCCCGGGGCGCAGCGCGAGCCGGCGGGGCGCAAGCGGGTGGAGCCCGCGACCGTGGTGGAGGAGTTTCTGGCGACAACGTGGGAACAGGTGCTCGGAGTGCAGGGGGTGGCCGCTTCCGACTCCTTCTTCGACTGCGGGGGCAACTCGCTGACCGCGATCCGGGTGGCCCGGGAGATCTTCGACGCGTTGGGCGTCGACGTCTCCGTCCGCACCGTGTTCGAGCTTCCTGTGCTGGCCGATCTGGCCACGCTGGTCGAGCAGCGGGCACTCGCCGCGCTGGCGACCGAGGAGGGCGTCGCGCCCTGAGCGCGGCCCCCGGCACATCCTCCGGCAACGACCAGCAGCGGCCGACAACACTCGGCAGTTGTCCGGTGGTCAACCGATGCGGCATCGCATGGCCGAGGACGCAGGCAACCCGGGCTTGCTGCGACCCGTCCTGAATGCCGTTCCACTGGTGTGGGCCGGTCGAATTCGCCGGACCGGAACCCGATCCAGATGCGCCCTGCTGCGCCTCGCGGCGGGCGCCGCCGTCATAGAATCAAGCTTTGGAGATACGTTGAATCACTCACGACTTCGGAACCGTGTGCGGGGGCTGCGGTCCGAGCTGGTCCCGGGCACTGCCGGTGTGGCCGACGCGTCGGGCGGCAGTGTGCTGGGGCGGATCATCTTCGCCGACAGACCGGCCGAACCCACCTTGGTCGATGGGATCCCCTGCCTGACCACCCACATGGCGAACGGGAGTGGCGCTCCGTTCGAGGAGGTCTGGCAGACCGACCGGCCCGGGCGCTCCGGCACGTCGGGGGACGCTGTCTATGCCGAGGACGGCGAGTACCTGTTCTACGCCGTACGTCTCGGACCGCAGCCGGTGTACCGGGAGCGTGTACGCGAATTGTACGAGGACGCCCTGCGGTTCGTGTGGGAAAGCGGCTATACCCGGCTGGTACGCATGTGGAACCTGATCGGCGACATCACCGGCCCGAACGCGGAAGGCGTTGAGATCTACCGCGACTTCTGCGTCGGCCGGGCCGAAGCATTCGCTGCTTGGGCCGAACAGTTCCCGCAGCTGCCGGCCGCCACCGGAATCGGCACGCTCAGTCCCGGCATCGACCTCTGTGTCCTTGCCGCGAAACAGGGCCGGACCGTCCACCTGGAAAATCCGCGGCAGACCCCGGCCTACCGGTACCCGGCACGGTATGGACCGAAGTCTCCGAGCTTCGCCCGCGCGACGTTCCTGCAGGGGCAGCAGACGGCGAGCGTGTTCGTGTCGGGCACGGCCAGCATCCTGGGTGAGGACACCGTGCACGCGGACGACGTCACACGGCAGACCCTCGAGACCCTCTGCAACATCGACGCACTCGTCGGTGGCGAGAATCTGCGCCGGCACGGCGTGGAAGGCCACGGTTACGCCGTGCGGGATCTCGACCAAGTCAAGGTCTACGTCCGCGATCCCGAGCACCTTGCCACCGTTCGCGACATCTGCGCGCAGGTGTTCCGCGCTGACTCCGAGATCGCCTACTTCAACGTCGACGTGTGCCGGCCCGACCTGCTCGTGGAGATCGAGGGGGTGTGCCGGCAACGCCCGGCCAGTTCGGACCCGGATGTGCGAGTCGCCGCTGAGCTGATGTCGGATGTCGATGGTGCCGGGGTATCGGGTCGGGAGCCGGGCAGCTCCGAATCGGGCGGGAATGCCGGCGAGTAGGCCGTGGCCGGAGCAGGGTGAGGCGGGCGGCGCGGTGACCGCGGCGGGCTCGACCACTGCGTCCGAGCTGAGCGGCTCGGACGCGTTCGACCCACGGTCACACCGCCGCGCTACTGGTGGGTTCTTCGATCACGGGAAGGTGTCGGCATGCCACAGATAACGGTCCAGTACCCGAAAGCGCTGGCGGCGGGTTTCGATAGGAGAGGGTTCGCCTTGGCCGCGCACGCTGCGGCCTCCGACCTGATCAGTAGCGCGCTGGGGGGATTCAAGACCCGGTTCCTCGCCCTCGACGAGACTGTTGTCGGCGACGGAAGCCCTAACCACCACATGGTTCACGCAATTGTCGACATCCTGCCAGGCCGTCCTGAGGAGCTGAAGGAACGCTTGGGAAAGCTGATACTGGGCCTGCTCAAGGAGCACCTCGCGATCCCCAGCGCATGCTCCATCCAAGTAACCACTGAGATTCGGGAACTGCAGGGGTATTATCAGCTCGTTCTCCCCTGATCTCGGCCATGGGCGGGAATGTGTGCGCCAGGGTCCCGAGGTCATCAGGCTTCAACGGCGGATAAGCGAGACAATCGTTTCCCCTCACTCCGAGGGGCGGGATTAGATATTATGGATACGATGCTGCACTGTACGGAATGTGATTACGAGTACGATCTGGCGTTGGCCGAGAAAGTGTCGGTGCTGACCCACCACTATGTCTCCGAATGCGTGGAACTGTTGCGCGCCGACCCTGTCGTACTCCGACGACGCGCCGCGCCCCAGGTCTGGAGTCCCCTCGAGTACGCCTGTCACATGCGCGATGTACTGCTCGTCCAGCGAGAACGGCTACTCGCCGCGCGACGCAGCGACTCGCCGGTCACCGAGCCGATGGGGCGGGACGAGCGGGTCGAACACGACGGATACATTCAGCAGGAACCAGCCGATGTCGCTCGTCAACTGCACGACGCCGCCCTGCTGTTCACCCACGGACTCGACCAGCTCGGACCCGCGGACTGGGAACGCACTCTGAGCGTCCCCTACCCCGAGACGGCCGTGCGATCCCTGCGTTGGTTCGCAGTGCACACGCTGCACGAGTTGCGGCATCACCGACTCGATATTCGCCGCCAGCTGGAACACGCGTAGGCGGCTCCATCCTGTCATCGCCGGAATCCGAGACGAACGAACTCGCCGATGAGGCGATCCACAAGTGGTTCCGGCGACCGAGTGAGGTTTTCTCAACGGAGATCGTTTCCAGAATGCCGGCCCGGGCCGTCCGTTGAGGACGAGTGCGGCCAGGGCGATTTCAAAGTCTGAGTGATCTTGTGAGTGTGCAGGTCACGGCGATGTGACGATGTCTGCCGAGTGCGCAACGCAACGAAGCTCCGTTGTGGAGGTGACCTTCCCAAGTCGCCTTCGTCCAAAGGAGCTTCGATGTGCCGCCAGTCTGCCACCGTCTGCCTGACCAAGTCGCCCAGCCGTCAGCATCGGTCGATCGGTCCGCTGGCGCTGCGGCTGCAGACGCTGGCTGATCCGCGCTCGCGACGCGGGAAGTGTCACCCGTTCGTGGCGGTGCTGCTGGTGGCCTGCTCGTCGGTGCCCAAAGCCCCGAGCATGGCCACCCGGCTGATCGACGACATCTCCACCGCCCTGGACGAGCAGACCATCGTGGTCCCAGGGAACCGGCACCCTCGACACAGTCGTGCGCGTCATCCACCTGCCCGGCGACGGACACGCGGTGATCGGCGAACCCCCCGGCATCCTCCGCGACGCCGGCATCGCGCCCCCGATCGCGGAACTCGGACGCGCTGCGGGCTGGGACCCGCTGCCGCTGTCCGTGCACGACGCCCGGCGCCGTGCGGCGCCGCTATGCACCAGCCTGGCCGGGTACGACCCGGGCCCCGTCCGCCCTGCTCCTGCCGCCGCCCCGCCGAAACTGCTCGCCGCCAGGGGATCTCGACGAGCCCGGTGACCAGCACCACGAGCACGAGGGCGACTGTCGCGCTGTGCTGGTGGGCGCGGGGTTGCAACGGCGGGGCCTTGACGCCGGGCCGGGCGAGCTTGACGAATTCCTGATGCCCCGTGGCGTGCGTCACCGATGTCGTCACCATGCCGTCAGCAGCGCGGCCCGCGGTACCAGGGTTGCGGAACGACACGGGAGAGCCGTGCGGTTCCGCCTTCGCGCGCGTGACGAAGACCACCGACTCCGCACCGTCGACGACCACCTACACCGACGACACCGCCATGGACCCCGCGGCCCGGAACCTCCCGCACCGACTCCGTCGCAGGCGCCTCCTTCGCGACCTACGACGCGGACAGCGACCTCGCCACCCAGAGCCTCAGCCATGGTGCTCCTCCTCCGCGCGGGCCGCCGTGTCGCGGGCCAGGCGCGGTACGGCGGACGAACCCCGCCCGCATGCCGACGCCGGGAAGCGGTGGCCGCCCGGACCTGTCGTCAGGGCGCCATCAAGAATGGGAGCGGCCTCAGATGACGGCCGCGGCGGCTCGCCGGCACCGGCCCGCGGGGTGCCCGGGCTCGGTCCTCCGGATTGGGCCCACCCGATTCCCCCTTCTTTCGAGGGGCACAGCCCAGGGCGGCCGGGGCGTGCGGCCCCGATCGCCCAGTCGGCCCTCATGGATCGATTGCCCCCCGTCGTTGCAACGGCTGTCTTCCTGACTCGCCACAGCTGCCGTCACGCCCGTCGCACTTCCCGGAACATTCAGGTGAAAACGGGCAAGAGGTCTGAAAGGCGCGATTGTTAAGGTCTCATCAGCACCTCTGTGGCGTTCGACCGGCTGTTCCTAGTGTGACTCGCGGCCCTGTCCGGGCGAGAGGAGCAGAGGACGTGCAACACAATTCGGGTGCCGGATCCGTGGAACTTGCGGGACCCAAGGTCATGAGGGGCTGTCCGACCGGCTTGCCAGGTCTGATCAGGGACGTGGCGGAGCGGCACCCTGACCGCCCGGCCGTCCGGTCCGGGGTGGACGTCCTCACCTATCGGCAGCTCGACGCGTGGTCGGACGCCATCGGCCGGACCCTGCGGGACCGGGCTCCGGAGGGTGTGCCGGTGGTGGTGGCCGTGCCCCGCAGCAACGGGCTTCTCGCGGCGCTGCTGGGCGTCCTGAAGGCCGGGTTGCCCTACCTGCCCGTCGACCCGAACGATCCGCCGGCCCGGCTGGCCGCCGTCCTGGAGACCGCGGGCAGCCGGGTGGCGCTCGTCGGCGGTCAGGCAGGACCGGTCCTGGCCCAGCACGGACTGCGCACGGTCGAGGTCGACGCATCACGTGTCGCGGTGGCATCCGGCGGCCCCGGGTTCGTGGCGGATCCGCTGCCGCAGGTGGCCGACGACCAGCCTGTGTACGTTCTGTTCACCTCCGGCTCCACGGGCGCGCCCAAGGGCGTCGTGCTGCCGAGCCTGGCGCTGTGCAACCGGCTGCTGTGGATGCGCGACACCTACGGCATCGTGCCGGAGGACCGGATCCTGCAGAAGACCCCGGTCACCTTCGACGTCTCCGGCTGGGAGCTGTGGCTCCCGCTGATTTCCGGGGCCACCTGCGTCTTCCTGCCGCCGGAGGAGCACCGCGACCCGGCTCTGGTGGCGCGCGCCGTCCAGGACCACCGGATCACCGTGTGCCACTTCGTGCCGTCGATGCTCCGCGAGTTCCTGCGCAGTCCCGGGGCGCAGGACTGCACCTCGCTGCGACATGTCTTCTGCAGCGGCGAGGCCCTGCCCGTCGCCGTGGCACGCGACTTCACCGCGAGCCTGCCCGCCCGGTTGCACAACCTGTACGGCCCCACTGAGGCGGCAATCGACGTCACGCACTGGACCTGTCCGCAAGAGGCCGCCGACGTCGACCGGGTCCTCATCGGGCTGCCTGTCGACAACTGTGTCCTCGGCATCTTCGGCGGCGACGGCAAGCCGGTGCCCACCGGGGAGGAAGGCGAACTGCGCATCGGCGGCATGCCATTGGCCCTGGGCTACCTCAACCGGCCGGACCTGACGGAGCGGGCCTTCGTCCCCGCGGACGCCAACGCGTCGGTGCCCGTCTGGTACCGCACCGGCGACCGGGTCCGGTGGGTGGACGGCGGCCTGGAGTACCTGGGCCGTGTCGACGACCAGGTGAAGATCCGCGGCCAGCGCATAGAGCCGCAGGAGGTCGAACACCACCTGAACGGTCACCCCGAGGTGGCCGAGGGCACCGTGGTGGCGGCCACGGTGGGTGAGGACGTGGAACTGGTGGCCTGGGTCCGTCCCACCGCCGACGGCGCCGGGACGCCGGCCGGGGACGGGCTGCCCCGCAGGCTCCGCGAGCACCTGGCCGACCGGGTACCGCCCGCCTACGTGCCGACCCGCTTCCTCATCGCCGCCGAACTCCCCCTCAGCGGCAGCGGCAAGCGGGACCGCAAACTCCTGCGGCAGCGAGCCGAGGAGCAGCTGAACGCGCAGCGGTCCGCGTCACGGCCCGGCCGGATGGACGGCGGACGGCCGCTGCTGGAGCGCCTGATACGCGAACGCTCCGGCCGGACGGGCGCCTCCGCCGAGGACGACCCGGACGCCGTGGCGTCGATCGGGCACGAGGTCCTCCCGCAGGCCTTTGAGGCAGGCGATCCGCAGGCCCGCTCCGTGGCGCTCGGCGGGCACAGCCTGCGGGGCGCACGCGTGGCCGCCGAGATCCACAACCGGCTCGGGGTCTTTCTGCCGCCCCTCGACGCGGAAGGCGGTGCCCGATGACGACGTCCCCCGTCCACTCGCCGGGCACCGACCAGGACCGGCTGCGCGCCCTGCTGGCCACTCGGGCCGCGGCCGCCCGGCAGGGTGCCCCCCGCGACGACGGCGCCCCCGAGCCGCTCAGCACGGCCCAGGAACGCCTATGGTTCCAGGCACAGTTGCAGCCCGACAGCCCGGCCTATCTGGTGCCCGTGCTGCTGCGGCTGCGCGGCCCCCTGGAGCGGGAGGCCCTGCTCGGAGCGGTGCGCGACCTCGCCGAGCGGCACCGGGTGCTGCGCGGCGTCGTGGACGCCTTCGGTCCCAGGCCCGTGCTGCGGACCCGCGCCGTCGCCGACGTTCCCGTGGAGGACGTCGACCTCACCGCCCACCCCGACCCCGACGAGGAACTGGACCGCCAGGTCGGCGAACGCGTCCGCCGGCCGATCGCGCCGGAGAAGGAGTGCCCCCTGCGCGCGGCCTGCTTCACCGTGGGCGAGCAGGACCATGCGCTGCTGCTGGTCGTCCATCACATCGCCACCGACGCGTGGTCCAACGGCCTGTTGATCGCCGACCTGGCCGCGCTGTACGCCGCCCGCCGCGGACTCGGTCCTGTACCGCAGGCGGCGCCGCAGTACGCGGATGTCGCCGACCGGCTGCCCGCGGAACTGGAGGACGCCCGCCTGGACTGGTGGGAGGAACGGCTGTCCGGCTGCGGTGCGGGACTCGACCTGCCCGCCGACCGTCCGCACCGCCCGGTCCCCTCCGACCTGGGCGGCGCGGTGCCGCTGGTCTTCTCCGCCGAGGTCCGCGCGCGGCTGCTCGCACTGGCCTCCTCGACCGGCTGCACACCCTTCATGGTGCTGCTCGCGGCCTGGCAGGCGCTGCTGGCCCGCGTCTCGGGGAGCACGGACATCCCCGTCGGAGTTCCCGACGGCGGTCGTCGCACCCCCGGCAGCGACCGGGCGGTGGGCTTGTTCGTCAACACCGTCGTGATGCGCACGGACCTGTCCGGCGACCCCTCCGGGCGGACGCTTCTCGACCGCGTGCGCAGCACCGTCCTCGACGCCATCGGCAACGGCGACGTGCCGTTCGAGCGCGTCGTGGAACGGGTGCGCCCGGAGCGCGCGGCAGGCGCCAACCCCCTGTTCGACACCATGGCCAACCTCTACCGCCGGCCCGACGTCAGCGAACGCTTCGCGGGCCTCACCACGGAGTTCCGCGAGGTGCCGACCGGTTCGGTCAAGGCCGACCTCGCCCTCCAGCTCTTCGAGCGGGAGTCCGATGGCACCCTCAGCGGCGTTCTGGAGTACCGGGCCGAGCGCTTCGAGCGCGACAGCGCCGAACGGCTCGCCGACTGGTACCTGCGGCTGCTCGACGCGCTGCTGGCCGACCCCGACGCCCCCGTGGGCTCCCTCGCGCTCGACGAGCCCGGCGCCGGCGTCGTCCACGGTCCGGTCCGGCACTTCCCGCTGGACCGCCCCGTGCACGCCGTGATCGAGGACTGGGCGGACCGCACTCCCGACAGCGTGGCGGTGGTGGCCGCGGAGGGATCGCTGACCTATGCCGAGCTGGACCGCCGGGCCAACCGCGTGGCCCACCGGCTGCTGGCGACCGGAGTCCGACCCCAGGACCCGGTCGCCGTCCTCGCCGAACGCGGTCTCGACCTGGCGGTCGCCGTCCTCGGAACCCTCAAGGCGGGAGCGGCCTTCGTACCGCTGGAGCCGTCCTACCCGGACCAGCGGCTGGCGGCCACGCTGGCGGCCTCCGGCAGCGAACACCTGCTCGTCCAGGACGAACTCACCGGACGCGCCGCCGCCACCCGGCTCACCGTGATCGGTGAGACCGTCGCCGACGCGACGCTTCCGGACACGCGGCCGGGCACCGGGACCTCCCCGGACGACCTCGCGTACGTCATCTTCACCTCGGGCTCTACGGGCACGCCCAAGGGCGTCGCCGTCGAGCACCGCAGCCTCGTGCACTACACGCACGGCGGCCTGGAACGCGTCGACGGCCACGGCCGCTCCTTCGCCCTACTGTCCACCGCCGCCGCCGACCTCGGCTACCTGTCGGTCTTCGGCGCCTTGATCAGCGGCGGAACCCTGCATCTTGTCGACCGCGAGACCGCGACCGACCCGCAACGGCTCGCCGCGTACTTCACCACGCACCCGGTGGACGTGGTCAAGATGGTGCCCAGCCACGTGGAACTCCTCGCCGCCCACGGCGACCTGACGGCCGTCCTGCCGCGCCGCACCCTGGTGCTGGCGGGCGAGCCCTGCCCGTGGGAACTGGCCGACCGCATCCGCGCCGCCCGCCCCGACCTGGTGCTGCACAACCACTACGGCCCGACCGAGACCACCGTTTCGGTCCTGGGCTGCGACCTCGGCCAGGTCGACCCGCACCGGCGCGGGGGACCGGTGGCCCCGCTCGGCACTCCCTTCCCCAACCACGTCTGCTACGTCGTGGACCCGGCGGGACGGCCACTGCCGCCCACCGTCCCCGGCGAACTCCTCATCGCGGGCCCCGGCGTGTCCCGCGGCTACCTCGCCAACGCGGAGGCCACGGAACGGGCCTTCGTCCCGGACCCCCTGGACGGCACCAGCCGCTGCTACCGCACCGGTGACCGCGTGCGCGTGCGCGCCGACGGACTCATCGAGTTCCTCGGCCGCCTCGACGACCAGGTCAAAATCCGTGGATACCGGGTCGAACTCGGCGAGGTCGCCGCCGCCTGCCGGGCCCTGCCGGGAGTGCGCGAGGCCGTAGTCCTGGCCGTCGGCTCGGGCAATCAGCGCCACCTCGCGGCCTGGCTCGTCCCCGCCGGTGACGAGCCGCTGGACATCAAGGCCGCCCGGACCGCGCTGCGCGCCGACCTGCCGAGCCACATGGTGCCCACAGCGCTGATTGCCATTCCCGCCGTCCCGCTGACCCCCAACGGGAAGGTGGACCGCGCCGCCCTGCCGGAGCCGACGGCCCAGGCCGCGGCGGAGCGGGTCACACCGCGCACGGGCACCGAGCGCCGCATCGCAGCCGCCTGGCAGGAGGTGCTGGAACTCCCCGACGCCGACCTGGACGTCGACGAGGACTTCTTCGCCCTCGGCGGCGACTCCTTCCGCGCCCTGCGGGCCGCCCGCGCCATCGACCCGGACCTGCGGGTCATCGACCTGTTCACCCGCCCCACCGTGCGCGACCTGGCGCTGTTCCTGGACGGGCCCGCCGAGCGCGACACCCGGCTGCTCCAGCGACTGGCCGGACCGGCGCAGGGGACCGCCGTGGGCCTGACCGTGCTCTGCGTCCCGTACGCGGGCGGCTCCGCCGCCTCGTACGGACCGCTCGCCGCCGAGCTGGCGGCGCGTCACCCCGACGCGGAGGTCCTCGCGCTGGAACCGCCGGGGCACGACCCGGCCCGTCCGGACGAGGTCATGCCGAGCCTCGCCGAGCTGATCGACGGCTGCCGGGACGAACTCGCCGGACGCGAGGGCCCCGTGCTGGTGTACGGGCACTGCGTGGGCACGGCCACAGCGGTCGGCCTCGCCCTGGAACTCGAGGCGCGCGGCACCGAACTCGCCGGCGTCGTCCTCGGCGCGTCCTTCCCCACGGCCCGGCTGCCCGGACGCCTCTCCTCTCTGGTGGACCGCTGGTTCCCCAGCGACCGCTGGACCTCCGACCGGGCCTACCGCGAGGTCCTGTCCGCCCTCGGCGGCCAACTGGAGGAGGCCACCGAGGAGGCCGTGATCCGCGGCGTTCGGCACGACGTGCGCCAGGCCGTGGACTGGTTCAGCGCCCGGCTCGGCACCCCCGAAGCGGCGCGCCTGCGCACGCCCGTGCTGTGCGTCATCGGCGACCGCGACCGGACCACGGAACTGTCCGAGGAGCGGTACGCCGAGTGGTACGCCTTCGCGGACCGGGTCGACCTGGCCCGGATCCCCGACGCCGGCCACTACTTCGTCAAGCACCAGGCGGGTGAGCTCGCGGACCTCATCTCCGGACGGCTCACGGAGCGTCCGGCCGCCGGCACCGCACCCGGAAGTACGCCGACCGCCGCCCCGGCCCGTCCCCGCCGGCCCGCCGGCCAGGACCTGCGCGACCTCCGGAGATTCGGCCTGCTGGCGCTGAGCCAGACGATCCTGCTGACGGGCGCGAGCCTGACCGCCTTCGGCCTCGGCGTCTGGGTCTACCAGCGCACCCACAACGTCGCCTACTACTCGATGATCACCATGCTGGCCCTGCTGCCCGCCGTGCTCGCCGCACCCCTCGGCGGCGCCGTGGCCGACCGGTACGACCGGCGCAAGGTCATGCTGGCCTGCACAGCCGTCTACGGCACCGCGCTGGCCGCGCTCACCACGGTCGCGGCGGCAGGCGCGCTCCAGGTCTGGCAGATCGCCCTCTTCGCCGGACTGACCTCGCTCACCGCGGCGTTCCAGCGCCCCGCCTACCTCGCGGCCGTCGCCCAGCTCGTGCCGAAGCCCTACCTGGCGCAGGCCAACGGCGTGGCCCAACTCGGCACCGCGCTGAGCACGCTCATCGCACCCGTCCTCGGCGGAGCACTGATCACCTTGGCCGGTCTCAGCGGCGTGATCGCCCTGGATCTCGTGGGTCTCGCGGGCGGCGCGGCGGTCCTGCTGGCCGTGCGCTTCCCGGACCGCCTCTTCCGCAAGCGACGGGAGACCTTCGGCTCCGCCATCACCGGCGGCTGGCGCTTCATCGCACGCCGCAAACCGATGGTGGCGATGGTGGTCTTCTTCGTGGTGGTCAACTACATCACCGCCACCACCACGGTGCTCACCGCCCCGCTGGTGCTCTCCTTCAGCACCCCGGCCGTCCTCGGCCTGGTGACCGCCGCCGGCGGCCTGGGCGCGGCGGTCGGCGGACTGGCCATGGCCTTCTGGGGCGGTACCCGCCGGCGCGCCGACGGCATGATCGCCACCACGGTCGGCATGGGCCTGGCCACCGCCCTGATCGGCCTGCGGCCGGCGCCCGTGCTGATGGGCATCGGCCTGTTCCTGTGGTGGGCACTGAACGCCGTGCTCAACGCGCACTGGCTGGCGATCATCCAGGCCAAGGTCGGCCTGGAGCTCCAGGGCCGGGTCGTGGCGACCAACCAGATGCTGGCCACTGCCATGATGCCGCTCGGCTTCCTGCTGACCCCGGTGCTCAACGAGCACGTCTTCGGCCCCCTGGTCAGCGGGAACCGCGTGTTCCAGGCGGTGCTGGGCGACGGACCGAACCGCGGCATGGGCCTGCTCATGATCACGGGCGGGCTCCTGCTGTCCTGCTGGGGCGTCATCGGGCTGCGCTACCGCCCGCTGAGGCGCATCGAGGACAGGCTGCCCGACATCCCCACCGGCAGCGTCATCTCCGAGGACCTCGACGTCCTGCAGAGCCAGGCGGACGCCCTGCAGGACGAGGCGGATTCGGCGCTGCTCAGCCCAGCAGGCGGGGGCGCAGCACGGCGGTGACGGCGTCGACGACCGGGGCCCACCCTTCACGGATGAAGAGGTGGGCCCCCGGTTCGTGGCGCAGCTCGAATCCCGCGGCGGTGCGGTCCGCCCAGGACGCCATGTCCGCGGCGGGAGCCACCTTATGATCCCCACCCTTCGAGGTGGATACTGGCGATCATGCGTATCGACTTCGATCCCGAGGCCATGGGCCGCAACCCCTTCTACAAGCTCCTGACCTCGGTGGTCGTCCCGCGCCCCATCGCGTGGGTCTCGACGCTCAGCGAGTCGGGGACGGCCAACCTCGCACCGCACTCCTTCTTCACCGTCGCCTGCGTCAGCCCGCCCGTCGTGCAGTTCACCTCGGTGGGGCGGAAGGACTCGCTGCGCAACATCGAGAAGACCCGGCAGTTCGTGGTCAACCTCGCGCCCGAGCACCTCTTCGAGCAGATCAACGCCACCGGCACGGACTTCCCCGGCGACGTCAGCGAGTTCGACGCGGTCGGCATCGCCCGCGAGCCCAGCCGCGCGGTCAAGCCGCCCCGCGTCGCCGCCTCGCCCGTCGCCCTTGAGTGCGAACTGCACAGCACCGTGACCCTCGGCGACTCGACCGTGGTCTTCGGCCGCGTCGTCCACGCCGCCGTATCCGAGGCCGCGCTGGTCGACGGGCACCCCGATGTCCGCAAGCTGCGCCCGTTGGCCCGCCTCGGCAAGGACGAATGGGGTACCACGGGCGAGGTCCTGGAGATCTCCCGTATCCGCTACGCCGACTGGCCGGGTGCGAGGGGGTAGCGCGCCGAGGGCGGCCGCGGTGTCGCGGAGCGCGCGGGCGTGTGGGCGCAGGCCGGCACCCTGACGTCGTCGCTGCCCGGGCCCCGCCGGTCGGCGGGCTGCGGGACCACCGCCCGGAGCCTGTGTCGCCCGTCATCGCCGGTCCGCCGGCCGAACACCGTCGCGCGGCGCCGAACGCGATCCGCAGCAGGACACCACCTCGGCGGCCGCCGCCAGCCGGGCCTGATCGCGCCGTGATCAGGTCCGGCTCCCGCTCGCCCATCCACCGCCCGCCCGGCCCGGCTCCTCCAGGACCCGCGCTCGTCCGGCCTTCAGCGGTAGCCGCATCGTCCTTCTCGGGCCGCAGCACCGCCGGCCGCCACTCCCGTGAGCCACGGTGCGCTCGGTGCCGCCCCACCCTCCGCCGACTGACGGCCGCGCCGCGCCGCACGCCGCCTTGGTCCCGACGTCTCGTCCGGGCCTCGTGCCGTCGACCGGGCACGGGCCTTGTCCCGCGATGTGTCGCCGAAACGGCATGAAGCTTCGCCGGAGCGTCCTGCCGCAGGACATCGTGGGCTCGCGCACCGAGGACCGCGGACGCTCTCGAGTCGGCCTCCGGCAGGACGGCGCCGCAACCGGCGTCGTCGCGCATCCGGCCCTGGCCCGGCCCGGGCTCCCTGCCAGGACCGGGCCGGTGGGTGTCAGACGCTGCGGCGACGCAGCGAAGGGTCGAGGAGGGCGGGCGGGGTGTCGAACTTCTCGTGCGGGGCGAGGTCGAGGCCGGGGGCGACGATCTCGTCGATCGCGTCGAGCACGTCCGCGGAGAGCACGGTGTCCGCGGCTGCGAGGTGGGCCCTCAGGTGCTCCGGGGTACGGGGGCCGATGATCGCGGCGGTGACGGCGGGGTGCGCCGTCACGAAGCCGAGGGCGAGCTGGACCATGGTCAGGCCCGCCTCGGCGGCGAGCGCCGCCAGCTTCTCCACCGCCTCGAGCCTGGCCCGGTTCGCGGGGAGCGCGGTGTCGAAGCGCTCGGGCATGAACGCCGAGCGGCTGGTGGTGATCTCCCGGCCCTCACGGATCGCGCCGGACAGCCAGCCCGAGGCCAGCGGGCTCCACGCCAGGACACCGAGGCCGTACTCCTGCGTCACCGGCAGCACATGGGACTCGGCGCCGCGCTGGAGGATGGAGTAGCCCGGCTGCTCGGTGGCGTAGCGGCCGAGGCGGTGCTCCCGGGCGGCCCACTGGGCCTGCACGATCCGGTACGCGGGGAAGGTGGAGGAGCCGAAGTAGCGGATCTTGCCCGCCCGTTGCAGATCGGTCAGGGCCGCCAGGGTCTCGTCGTCGCCGGTGGCCGGGTCCCACCGGTGGATCTGGTAGAGGTCGACGTGGTCGACGCCCAGTCGGCGAAGGCTGTCCTCCAGGGCCGTGACCAGCCAGCGGCGCGAACCGCCGCGGTGGTTGCGCTCGTCGCCCATCGGCAGGCCCGCCTTGGTGGCCAGCACGACGTCGTCGCGGCGGCCAGCGAGCGCCCTGCCGACCATCTCCTCCGACTCGCCGGCGCTGTACACGTCGGCGGTGTCGATGACGTTGATCCCGGCCTCGAGGGCCTGGTCGACGAGGGCGGTGGCCTCGTCCTGGGTGGTGCGCCCGATGCGGCCGAAGTTCATCGCGCCGAGCGCGAGGGAACTGACCCGCACACCGGTGCGGCCCAAAGTGCGGTACTGCACGGCTGTGTTCTCCCTGATGAGGGTGGGTGGTGTGGGACGGGCCTGCGTGGCGCAGGCGCGACGCGTTGGTTCCGCGTGGCGAGCCCTGGCATGATGGGTCAAACGGAACCTCGTTCCGGCAACGATACGGAACGAGGTTCCGTTTTGACAAGGGTGCGTCGCGGAGGGAGCGGCACAGTGGTGGAGCGGGCCAGGCGGGCGGACGCCCGGCGCAACGAGGAGAGCCTGCTCGAGGCGGCTGCCGCGGCCTTCGTCGCCTCGGGCGTGGAGGCCCCGGTGCGCGACATCGCCGCCCGGGCAGGTGTGGGGACGGGCACGATCTACCGCCACTTCCCGACCCGGGCCGATCTGATCATCGCCGTCTACCGGCACCAGGTCGAGGCCTGCGCCGAGGCCGGACCCGCGCTGCTGGCGGGCAGCGCGAGCCCGCACGCCGCGCTGGCGCGATGGGTGGAGCTCTTCGTCGACTTCCTGGTGACCAAGCACGGGCTCGCCGCCGTGCTGCGCTCCGACAACGCGGGCTTCGAGGCGCTGCACGCCTACTTCCTCGACCGCCTCCTGCCCGTCTGCGCCGAACTGCTGGCCGCCGCCGCGGCGTCGGGCGAGATCCGGTCGGACGTGGAGGCCTACGGGTTCATGCGCGGTGTCGGCAACCTCTGCATCGGTGCGGACAGCGATCCCCGCTACGACGCGCGCCGCCTGGTCGGGCTCCTCGTCGACGGCCTGCGCCTGGCGGACTGACCCAGCCGTCAGGCGAGGCCGGCCCGGTACACCACGAGGGCGATCTGCACTCGGTTGTTCAGCCCGAGCTTGGTGAGGATGTGGGACACGTGCGCCTTCACCGTCGGGACGCTCATGTACAACGACGCCGAGATCTCGGCGTTGGTGCTGCCCTGCGCCACCGCCAGCGCCACCTCCCGCTCCCGCGGCCCCAGGAGCCCGAGCAGCCGCTCCGCCTCACCGCGGTCGTCGGGCCGCCCAGCGGGGCTGTCATCGGCGGCGGTGCCGTCGGCCGCGGTGACGGCGCCGATCAGCTGTTTGACGGCGGCCGGCGAGAGGACCGGCTCGCCCGCCGCGATGTTGCGCACCGCGGCGACGATCTGGGCGGGGGGCGTGTGCTTGAGGACGTAGCCCGCCGCACCGGCCCGCAGCGCCTCCAGGACGTAGCCGTCCGTCGTGAAGGTGGTCAGGATCAGCACCTCGGGCGGGCGGGTCCCGCGCCGTAGTTCCGCTGTGGCGCGCAGGCCGTCCATCCGCGGCATCCGGATGTCCATCAGGACCAGGTCGGGCCGGTGCGCGTCGACCAGGGGCAGGACCTCCGTACCGTCCGCCGCCTCCGCGACCACCTCGATGTCCTCAGCGCCGGAGAGCATCATGCGCAGCCCGGAGCGCACCAGCGGGTCGTCGTCCACGATCAGGACGCGGGTCACCTGTTCCATGGCAGCCAGATCTCGAGGCCGAAGTCGGTCGCGGTACTGGTACGGCGCATACGGCCGCCGGCCAGCGTGGCCCTCTCGTCCATCCCGACGAGGCCCTGGCCGCCACCCCCGCGACGCGCGGTGCGTTCCGGCCGCACGTGGTTGCGGGCCGTGATGGTCAGTCCGTCACGGGGCCCGCCGGTCAGCGACAGCCGCAGCGGGCCGTCCGCCGGTGCGTGCTTGCGGTGGTTGGTGAGGGCTTCCTGCAGGATGCGGTACGCGGCGCGGCCCGTGGCCGGGTCCATGGTGGTCAGGTCCGCCGTCTCTCGCCGCAGCTCGACGGTGGCGCCGGCCGCGCGCGACTCCTCGACCAGCCGGTCCAGGTCGGCCACGGAGGGCTGCGGCGGCTCGGCGTGCGGGGCGACGGTGGGGGTGCGCAGGACGCGCAGCACGTCCTGGAGGTCCTCCAGGGCCTGCCCGGCGCTCTGCCGGATCACCCCCGCGGCCTCGGCGACCTGGGCCGGTGACGCGCCCGGATGGAACTCCAGCGCCCCCGCGTGGACGCTGAGCAGGGTCAGCCGGTGGGCCAGCACGTCGTGCATCTCCCGGGCGATCTCCTCCCGGGTGTGCCGGCGGACCTGTTCGGCCCGCAGGTCCGCGTCCCGCTCCGCCCGCACGGCGCGATCCCGTACGTACAGGCCCCAGCCGACGGTGGTGCCCACGAGCGCCACGGCGGCGACGGTCGCGCTGAAGGTGAGGGCGCCTGCGTATCTGGGGACCAGGAACTGCGCCGCCACCGGCAGCAGCGCCAGGCCGGCGACCCGGAGCGTCGTCCGCAGGGGCCGGTGGGCGGCCACGGTGAACAGGGCCACCTGCAGCGGTGCGGCCACGGGCCAGACCACCGCCAGCGCCGCGAGGACCAGGGTCAGCACGACCGGATGGCGTCGGCGCCAGAACAGGGCCACGCAGGCCAGCAGGGGGATCGGGGAGATCTGGAGCAGCCGGCCGGCCGGCAGCAGGCTGAGGAAGGCCCGGCTGGACGCCTGCGGGTACACATACAGGCCCAGCCCCTCGAGCTGTGTGACGAAGAACGTCACCGCGGCGGCGCCTGCCACCACACCCGCGTCCACCAGCCGGGGATGCCCCCGCAAGGCCCGTCTCACGTCGATCACGCCCGCAACCGTAAACGCGGGGCCCGGCACGCGACAAAAAACAGGGACCGCCCCGGCGGACTTCTATACCAAAGTATGCGGAGGCCCGGCGCGTGCCGTTGAAGGACCGGGGAAGCCACACCCCGTGGACGGATTTCGGGATTCCCCGCCGCGGAATCCATTGCCTTCCACGGTGGTGTCGCCGGGAACGCGCCGTGCATTGACCCGGGCCCGATTCCCGCGCCTGTGCGGGGAATGCGCCGCTGCCCTCGGGCGGCTCTCCGCGCGACGAACACGTCGCGCCACGTTTCCGTCCCGCCGCGGAGAGCGGCGGGACAGGGCGGACGGGAAGAAGGGGCGGGCGGCGGTGGCGCGGTCAGCGCCTGCGGCGGGAGCGCGCTGTGGCGACGACGGCGGCGAGCCCGGTGACCGCGATGAAACCCATCGCGAGGAGGAAGACCGGGGACGTCGGCGTCGTGGCGCGGCTGCCGGCGAGGACGTAGGCCCCCGTGTTGGGCACGCTGCCCAGCGCCGTGGCCAGCAGGAAAGGCGCCAGCCGCATCCGTGAGAGCGCCGCGCTGTAATTGGCCGCAGCGAAGGGCACACCCGGGAAGAGACGCATCGCCAGCATCGTGCGGAAGCCGTGCTCGCTGAGCTGGCGATCGGCGGCGAGCAGCACCCGTCCGCGGAGCAGCGGGCGCAGCGCGTCCCGCCCGAGGAGCCGGCCGAGGACGAAGGCGAGTCCGGCGCCGAGCACCGTGCCGGCGAGAGCCGAGGGCAGACCCGCCTGGGCGCCGAAGAGCGCTCCGGCCCCCACGTTGAGCAGCGGGCGCGGTACGAAGGCGAGGGCGCAGAGCCCGTAGCCCGCGGCGAAGAGCACCACGGCCGCGGCACCCGTGAGCTGCGCGGGCCAGCCGTGGGCGAGCAGCCGCTGCGGCTCCCAGACCAGCACCGCGGCGGCGGCTCCGAACAGGAGGGCGACCAGCAGAGCCAGTCGGGCCCACGACGCCGCTCGTGGACGAGGGCGGGAGAGGATGGCTGCCTCGGACATGACCTCGGACATTCCGCGAGCCTAGCGGAGGAGGACGGCGCTCCGGTGCCGCCGCCTACCGTGGGGCCATGGCCGCCGCTGCCCCGGTCGTGCCGGGCAGCGCTCTCGCCGACCTCGTGCTGCCTCGGCTGACCACGGCGTACGGCTTCGCCGCCGACCCGGAGCGGGCCCGCCCCGGCGGCCGCGTACATGCGGGACGCGTTCCCCTTCCTCGGCATCGCCGCGCCCGCCCGCCGTGCCCTGTCCCGCACCGTGCTCGCGGGCACGCCGCGCCCGGACGACGCCGACCGCGCGGCCGTCGCACTGCGCTGCTGGGCCTCCCGGGCTCGGTTTCGCGATCCGCGAGGGCGGCCGCACGTGGGCGCGGGCACGGTGACGGCGCTCGCCGACTGAGCCCCGCCGACTGAGCCCCGCCGGGTCAGGACGGCCGATGGGCCCCGCCCAGTGAGCCCGCCGGGTGAGCACGGGCGGGGTGAGCGCGGGGGTCCGGGGGTTCGCCCCTCAGGCCTCCGCGTGTGCTGGGAGAATCGCCGTGTGGAGGACGACGGACGCATACCCGTGGCGCAGGACGTGGACTTCGGCGCGGCCCGGCTCATGCCGGACGTGGACCGGCCCGCGGGCTGGCTGCTCACGGTCGACGGGGCACCGCAGTCGTATGTGGACCTCGACGACCCGACCCACCTGGAGTTCGAGTACGCGCGCCGCCTCGCCTACGTGCTGGACGAGGCCGCGCCCGGGGGCGCGCCGCTGGACGTCGTCCACCTGGGCGGCGGCGCCCTGACCCTGCCCCGCTACACCGCCGCGACCCGGCCCGGCTCGCGGCAGCGCGTCGTGGAGGCCGACCGGGCGCTGGCCGCACTCGTCGCCGCACGGCTGCCGCTCGGCCGAGGCGGCGAGTCCGTGGCGATCACCACGGACGACGCCCGCGCCTGGCTCGAGGGCGCCCCGGACGCGTCGGCGGACGTCGTCGTCGCCGACGTGTTCGGCGGTTCGCGGGTGCCGGCGCACCTGGCCTCGTACGAGTTCGTCTCCGAGGCGGCCCGGGTCCTGCGCCCCGGTGGGCTGTACCTGGCGAACCTCGCGGACTCGGCGCCCTTCGACTTCCTGCGGCCGCAGATCGCGGGCCTGCGCGCGCTGTTCGGCCACGTGTGCCTGATCGCCGAACCCGCGGTCCTGCGGGGCCGCCGCTTCGGGAACACCGTGCTCGCCGCGAGCCGTGCCCCGCTGCCGGTGGACCGCCTCGCGCGGCGCACCGCGTCCGACGCCTTCCCCGCACGGGTGGTGGACGGCGACGCGCTGGAGGTGTTCGGACGGGGCGCGCGGCCGGTCTACGACACCGACGCGGTGCCCTCGCCGATCCCGCCCGAGGGCTCCTTCGGCGTCGGCTGACCGCCCCGCGCGACCGTCCGGCCGCCCTCGGGCTCGTCCACCCGGCGCAGCCGGCGTACCTCGGGCAGGGTGAGCACCCCGCCGGTGAGCAGCACCGTCAGTCCCGCGCAGCCCCACAGCGCCCCGTACAGGCCGAAGGTGTCCGCGGCAGGTCCGGCCAGGGCCGCGCCGATCGGGATCATGGAGACGGAGCCGAACCAGTCGTAGGCCGCGACGCGGGAGAGCTTGTCCTCGGGGATCTCCTGGTGCAGCGCCATCATCCAGGCCACGCCGAACACCTCGATCGACATGCCGGCGACCAGCATCGCCCCTGCCAGCAGCGGCACCGGGAGCGCCAGGGCGAGCGCGGCGGCGGGCAGCGAGAACGGGAAGACGCAGAGCACACCGGCGAGCAGCATGCGGCGCGGCCGCCAGCGCAGCATCAGCAGCCCGCCCAGCAGGTTCCCGGCGCCGAACGCGGCCAGTGCGGCGCCCCACGGCCCGGCGCCGCCGAGGTGCTCCCGGGCGACAAGCGGCCCGTACACCGATTCGGCGGCTGTGATCACGGCGTTGACGACGGAGAACTGCACGACGATGCCCCACAGCCAGCGCCGTGAGGCGACCTCCCGCCAGCCGTCGCGCAGATCGCCCAGCAGGCTGCCGCGCCGCTCCGCGGGGTCGCGCAGCGCCGCGGGGGACACTCGGAGCAGGGCGCGCAGCCCGGCCGCGACCGCGAAGCACGTGGCGTCCACCGCCAGCACCCAGCCCGGCCCCGCGAAGGCGACCAGCGCTCCGGCGAGCGCGGCGCCGCCGACGTTCGCGCCGTTGACGCCCAGCCGGAACACGGCGAAGGCACGGCTCGCGTGGGCGGATTCGACGGTCGACAGCAGCATGCCCTCGTTGGCGGGGGCGAAGAAGGCCTGCCCGGTGCCGCCCAGCGCGGAGAGCACGGCCATGTGCCAGATCTCGGCCCGGCCGGTCAGCACCAGTACGGCGAACAGGCCCTGTGAGACGGCGTTGAGGCAGTTGGCCGCGACCATCACCCGGTGTCTCGGCAGCCGGTCGGCGACGGCGCCGCCTATGAGGAGGAAGACGACCAGCGGCACCGTGCGCGCGGCGGCCACCAGCCCGATGTCCGTACCGCCGCCGCCGGCCTGCAGCACGGCGAAGGCCGAGGCGACCATGGCGCCCGAGGCGCCGAGCCCGGTCACGAAGGCGGAGGCGGCGAGGAGCCGGAAGTTGCGGCCGGCCCAGTCGGGGAAGCGCGGCCGCAGGGAGATGTCGGGTTTCACCCGGGGACTATCGTCACCGCGCCGCTGTTTGGCAAACCGTTTTCGGCTGGTGTCGGGGCCGGCGGCGGGCCGGTGTCGCCGCCGGCGGCCGTGGTGCGCCGCGGTGAGCCGCGGTGAGCCGAGTCGAGCCCGTCGGCCCTGCCGGGCCGGGCCGGACGGAGTGCTGCCGGCCCGCCCCGATCGCCGGCCTCAGCCGACCAGCCGGACGCTGTCGCGGATCTTCGCCACCGTCCCGGCGTCGAGCGCGCCCTCGTAGCCGCTGTCCACGACCAGGAGCCAGGAGCGGACCTCCTTGTCCTTGCCGAGGAAGGTGAAGCTGTACGAGGTGCCGTCGGCCGCGCACTCGCCCTTCATCCCGGTCGCGCGCGTGGAGCCCACCCAGCCGTGCACGCCCTGCGCGTTGGTGTAGGCGCGGGGGGCGGCCTCGGTGAGTTCGCTGCCGCCGGCCTTGTTGTACTTGCCGTACGCCCAGTTGTACGCCACGTTGGCGGCCTCGGACTTCAGGCTCTCGGCGCCCTTGCCGCCCTTCACGCCCGCCAGCGCGCGCTCCTCGCGGCCGCACCACTTCTCGTCGAGGACGGACGCGCCGCCGGTGACGAGGCGGTTGTCGTCCCACTCGTAGCCGATGAGCAGGTCTCGCGGCTTGACCGTCCAGCCCTTCGGGACGTCGTAGGCGACGCCCATGTCCCCGCGCACGACGGTCTGCCAGCCGGGCACCACCGGGGTGACGGCGGCCTCGCCGGGGTTGCCGCGGGCGTCGTCCGGGCCGGGGCGGTCGTCCTCGCTCGCCGTGGGGGAGGGCGAGGGGGCGGGCGAGTCCGGGGAGCTCGCGGAGGCGGTCGGCGAGCCGCCGGCGGTCGGCGCCGTCCGCGGGAGCCTGCCGTCGTCGGTGAGCTTGACCGCGACCATCACCCCCGCGGCGACGACCGCGGCCGCGGCCACCGCCGCGACCGCTGTCACCGCACCCCGCGGCCCGCGGGGCGGTGTCGGTCCGCCCGGGCCCGGCGGCGGTCCCCACGCCTGCGTCGGCTGCTGGTGGTAGGCGGGGTGCTGCTGCGGCTGGTACGGCGAAGCCTGCGGCCGGTACGGGGAGGGCTGCTGCTGGCGCCCCCACGGGGGCTGGTTCTGCGGGGGCTGCTGCGGATGCTGCGGTCCCCCCGGCTGCTGCTGTCCTGGCCACATGCCTCGAAACCCTAGGGGTTGAGCGGACACGATTCCATGGCCATGGTGATTACCAGCTGGTAACCTCCGGCCCATGGCCACGAACCAGTCCCAGATAGGCGCGCTCATGGCGGCCACCGTGCCGATGGCCGCCACCCTCGGCATCGAGTTTCTGGAGACCACCGCGGAGCATGCCGTGGTCCGTCTTCCGGACCAGCCCGCGTACCACAACCACATCGGCGGCCCCCACGCCGGCGCGATGTTCACCCTGGCGGAGACCGCGAGCGGCGCCGTCGTCCTCGCCGCCTTCGCCGACCGGCTCTCCCATGCCGTACCCCTCGCCGTCCGTGCCGAGATCGGCTACCGGAAGCTCGCCATGGGCCCGGTCACCGCCACCGCCCGGCTCGGGCGTACCGCCGCCGACGTCCTCGCCGAACTCGAGGCGGGCCAACGCCCGGAGTTCCCCGTCACCGTCGCCATCCAGCGCGAGGACGGCGCGGTCACGGGCGAGATGTCCATCGTCTGGACCCTCCGCCCCCGCGCCTGAGCGAGATCCCCCCGTGGCGCCGGGAAGCGGCCGCGGACCGGGCGGGAACCGCTGGGAACGGGGGCGCGGTTGGGCTCCGAGACGGTCGAATCCTCCTGAACCCGAGTGAATCCTCCCGAACCTGCCCGAAAACGCCCGTCTCGGCGCCGACTCGGCGGCAGGCGCGACGAGGACCGCGCGCCTCGGCGCGAGCAGTGCGGCCGCAGCCGCCGTCTGTGACCTCCGCCAGGCGGCCCCGGCCGCTGTCGCGTTGCCCGGGGCGGAGCCGCATGCGGTGGAACGAAGGGCGGGCCGGGTCGGCTACGCTGCAACGACGTGCGCGCACGTGCGCGACGACCCATCCGACCGCCTAGGGGAGGAAGCGGCCTTGCACGTCCAGGAGTGGCTCGGCACGATCCCGCCGATCAGCGTCTACCTGCTGGTGGGCCTGGTGATCGGTTTGGAGAGCCTGGGCATCCCGCTGCCGGGCGAGATCATCCTCGTCAGTTCGGCCCTGCTGGCCTCCCAAGGGCACGTGGAACCCTGGGTGGTCGGCGTCTGCGCCTCGGCCGGGGCGATCGTGGGCGACTCCATCGGCTACGCCATCGGCCGCCGCGGCGGGCGGCCGCTGCTGGACCGGCTGGGGCGGCGCTTCCCCAAGCACTTCTCGCCGGCGCACATCGCGACCGCCGAGGCGTCGTTCACCCGCTGGGGCATGTGGGCGGTGTTCTTCGGGCGCTTCGTCGCGCTGCTGCGGATCTTCGCCGGCCCGCTCTCCGGGGTGCTGAAGATGCCGTACTGGAAGTTCCTCACCGCCAATGTGCTCGGCGGCGTCGTGTGGGCGGGCGGCACCACGGCCGTCATCTACTACGTGGGCATCGTCGCGGAGCCATGGCTCAAGCGCTTCTCCTGGCTCGGTCTGGTCGCCGCCGTGCTGGTCGGAGTCGGCTCGTTCGTCGTCGTGCGCCGCCGGGCGGCGGCAGCGGCCAAGGCCCACGAGGCCGCCCCGGAGGCGGAGGCCGTGGCGGCGGCCGCCGACTGAGCCCGGTCCGGCCGCGAGGCCCGCTCCGCGGCCGCGGGGGCCGGTCCGGCGTTCCGGGCCGGTCGGTCCCACCCGTCCCGCGGGTGTTCCCGCGGATTCAGTCCCGGGCGAAGGCGGCTCGGTGGGAGCCCGCGAGCCGGACGTAGTGCGCGGCGTTGGCCCGCACCGTCTCGCGCTCCTCGGCGGTCAGCTCACGGCGTACCCTCGCCGGTGCACCCGCCACCAGCGACCCCGGAGGCACCCGCATCCCCTGCGGGACGAGGGCGCCCGCCGCGACGAGCGAGCCGCTGCCGATGTGCGCGCCGTTGAGGACGGTCGCGCCCATGCCGACCAGCACGTCGTCCTCCACGACGCAGCCGTGCAGCACCGCGTTGTGGCCCACCGTGACGCCCGCGCCGATCACGGCCGGGAACCCCGGGTCGGCGTGCACCGTGCAGTTGTCCTGGACGTTGCTGCCCTCGCCGACGCTGATCGCCTCGCAGTCGCCGCGCAGCACGGCGTGGTACCAGACGCTCGCGCCGGCCGCCATCGTCACGTCGCCCAGCACCACCGAGGTCGGCGCGGTGAAGGCGGCGGGGTCGACCCGAGGGGTGCGTCCGGCGACGTCAGCGATCAGAGCTCTCTCCGGCATGGGGATCACGGTAGCCGTGATTGCGCCGATCACGGGGCGGGTAGCGCGTACTGCGTGCTGACGTTCTCCGACGAAGTGATCCTCGCGCTGGAAACCGGTGCCCCGGTCGTCGCACTGGAGTCGACGATCATCTCCCATGGCCTGCCGCGCCCCCGCAACCACGAGGTGGCGCTGGAGCTCGAGGCCCTCGTGCGCGAGGCGGGCGCCGTCCCCGCGACGATCGCGGTGCTGGACGGAGCGCCCTGCATCGGGCTCACCGCGAAGGGGCTGGAGCGGATCGCAGGTGACGAGGGGATGCGCAAGCTCGGCCACCGCGACCTGCCCGTCGCGGTCGCCACCGGCGCGAGCGGCGCCACCACCGTCTCCGCCACGGCCTTCCTCGCGGCCCGCGCCGGACTGCGGGTGTTCGCGACCGGCGGCCTGGGCGGAGTGCACCGCGGCTGGACGGAGGAGCAGGACGAATCCGCCGACCTGCGGCTGCTCGCCGGCACCCGGATCACCGTGGTGTGCGCCGGCGTGAAGTCCATCCTCGACGTGCCCGCCACCCTGCAGCGCCTGGAGACCCTCGGCGTCACCGTGATCGGCTACGACACCACGCGGTTCCCGGGCTTCTACCTCAGCCGCTCCGGGCAGCCGGTCGACTGGACGGTCCGGACGCCCGACGAGGCCGCCTGCGTCATGGCCGCCCAGGACGACCTCGGCGGCCCGCCCTCCGCGGTGATCCTCGCCAACCCCGTGCCGGAGCACGAGCAGCTCGACCCGGCCCTGCACGACCGGGTGCTGACGGAGGCACTGGCCGCCGCCGCACGCGAAGGCGTCACCGGCCAGGCGGTCACCCCGTACCTCCTCGGGCACCTGGTCCGGCACACCGGCGGGGCGAGTCTGGAGGCGAACCTCGCCGCCGTGCGCGGCAACGTCCGTCTCGCCGCGCAGGTGGCCGTCGCCTGGGCGGAACGCGGCGCACGTCACATCTGATCCTCGCGCCGCGCTCCGGCGCCCTCGGTACGGTGAGCGGGTGCCGAAGAACGAGAACGTGTTCTCCTCCGTGGCGGCCTGCCGCCGCCGCGCCGTCTCACACCTGGTGCACCGCGGCTGGCGCTGGGTCCAGGACGCGGGAGCCGTCTCGGCCGACCGTCCCGGCCCGCTGCGCTTCGGCCGGATCGGCGCGGGGACCCGGCTCGCGTTCCCGCAGGGGACGATCTTCGGCGAGGAATGGATCCACCTCGGCGAGTGCTGCATCATCGGCGAACAGGTCACCCTGACAGCCGGGATGATGCCCGGCCTCGACCTCGGCCCCGACCCCGTCGTCCGGCTCGGCAACGGCGTCGTCCTCGGCCGCGGCAGCCACGTCATCGCCTCCCGGCCCGTCGTGTTCGGCGACGACGTCTACTGCGGGCCGTATGTGTACGTCACCAGCGACAACCACTCCTACGACGACCCGCACGAGCCCATCGGCCGCCAGTGGCCGCGTTCGGCGCCCGTCGAGATCGGCTCCGGGAGCTGGCTCGGCGCGGGAGCGGTGATCCTGCCGGGGGCGCGGATCGGGCGGAACGCGGTGGTCGCGGCGGGGGCCATCGTGCGGGGAGAGGTCCCCGCCCACTCGGTGGTGGCCGGCGCGCCCGCGCGGGTCGTCCGCCGCTGGACGGCGGAGCGGGGTTGGGAGCCGCCCCTGCGGACGCCGGCGCCGCGGCCCGTGCCCTCCGGCGCGACGCATCAGCAACTGGCCGCGCTCGCGGGACTCGACCCGGAACTCCGCGCGGGGCTGGAGGACAAACTCGGCTCCGAGGCCTGAGCGTTCCGGGCCCCGCGTGGGCGCTTGCCGAAACGGCATGGAACCTTGCCACCCGCCCGCGGCCGGGGCGATCGTGCCGCCATGGACGAGGACATCGGCGGCGCCCGCGCGGGCAACGGAAGCAACGACAGCAACGGCCGCGTCCGGCACGGCGACGGGCGGCCACGCCCGCATGACGGAACGGCAGGTGACCACTCGAGGGCCTCGCCTCCGCACGCCGCGGACGGCAACGCACGTGGCCGCGACGGCGGGCCGAGCCGCCCTGCCGCCGCCGGACCACGGTGCCTCACCGCCCAGCGCAGGCGGCGCCCTGCACGGCGCGGACGAGCCGCCCGGGCCGCCCCGCCACCTGGGACGGTCCGTCGCCGACACCCGGGGTTTGTTAGCGTTCCGGACATGCACGCACCCATCGGCACCTTCACCGACGTCCACGCCGCAGTGGACCGGCTCGACCTGTTGCCGGCCCCGGTCGCCGCCGCACTGACCGCCTGGAGCGGGCAGGTGCCGGTGGAGGATCTGCTGCTGGTCGACACCGACCCCGAGAAGGCCGACACCGCCGTTTTCACCGAGACGTACGGGGTCGCGCTGGAGCAGTCCGCCAACTGCGTGGTCGTCGCGGGCAAGCGAGGCGAGCAGGTGACGCTCGCCGCCTGTGTCGTGCTCGCCACGACGCGGACCGACGTGAACGGCCTCGTGCGGCGCCACCTCGGCGTCCGCAAGGCCTCCTTCGCGCCGATGGACACCGCCGTGGGCGAGAGCGGCATGGAGTACGGCGGCATCACCCCGATCGGGCTGCCCGCCGACTGGCCGCTGCTCGTGGACGCGTCGGTCGCGGACGCCCCGTACGTGATCGTCGGCAGTGGCCGGCGGCGCGGGAAACTGCTCGTGCCCGGCAAGGCGCTGGCGTCGCTGCCCGGCGCCGAAGTGCTCGAAGGTCTGGGGCTGCCGGCGTGAAGGAACTCCTCGACCGTCTGGAGCGCTACTACGACGCCGTGCCGCGGGCGGGCGCCCGCGCCGAGGAGCACGGCCCGCTCACCCTCTTCGTGCGCGAGGGCATCGGCTGGCCCTTCTACGCGCGCCCGGGGCTGGACGCGGACGGCGGCAGCGTCAGCCGGGCCGACGTGGACCGGGTGCGGGCCCGCCAGCGGGAACTGGGCGTGCCCGAGTGCTTCGAGTGGATCGCGGAGACCAGCCCCGCACTGCGGGCGGCGGCGCAGGAGTCCGGCCTCGCCGTACACGAGCATCCGCTGATGGTGCTCGATCCGCTCGCCCCGGCCCCGCAGGAGGCGGAGCTCCCCGAGGGCGTCAGCGTGCGGCTGCTCGGGCCCGGCGATCCGGCGCTGCCGAGCGCGCTCACCGTCCCGCACCTGGCATTCGCGCAGCCCGGCACGGCGATCGGCGCCGCGGGGCGGGCCGAACTCGACGCCGTGCTCCCGCTGCACGCCGCACCGGCCCTCGTGGCCGCCGCCGAGGACCGCGTGCGGGCCGGGCTCACCGTCCACGCCGCGGCCGTCGAGGACGGCCTGGCGCTGTGCGCGGGCCAGTACAACCCTGTGGGCGGGGTGTGCGAGATCGTCGGAGTGGGCACCCTGCCCGGCGCCCGCCGCCGCGGCCTGGCCCTCGCCGTCACCGGCGCGCTCGTCGCGGACGCCCGTGAACGCGGGCTGACCACGGTGTTCCTTGCGGCCGGTGACGAGGACGTCGCCCGGATCTACGCCCGGCTCGGCTTCCGGCGGATCGGCACCGCCCTCATCGCGGAGCTTCCCGTCCCCTGACCTCGTGACGTCCCCGACCGGCTCGTCCTCGACCTGGCCTTGGAAAAGGACGACTTCGCCGCCGTGTGCTGGACCGCCGTGCGCGTCGGAGACCTCCTGCGGGAGCTTGGGCCGGGCTCCGCCGTGATGACCACCGGCTCGCGCGGTCTGCACGTCGTCGCGCCGCTGATCCGCGGCCCGGACTTCGATGTCGCACGGGACTTCGCCCGGCGGGTGTCCGCCGTGCCGGCCGCCGCCACCCGGACCGGCTCACCACCGCGGTCCGCAAGGCAGCCCGCCGCGGCCGGCTCTACCCGGACGTCCAGCGCAATGCGTACGCCCAGACCTCCGTCGCCCCCTGCGCCGTGCGCGCGCCCCCACGCCCCGGTCGCCACGCCCCTGCACTGGGCCGAACCCGACGACCCCGCCCTCCGCCCCGCCGCTGGACCCTGCGCACCATCCCCGACCGCCTCGACGAGGACGGCGACCCCTGGAAGGAGCTCGGCGTGTGCCGCCGCGCCCTCGGCCCCACGCTGCGGCGGCTGGCGGAACTGGAGGAGCTGGAGGAGCCCGGAAGCTAGCCCAGGCGCGGGATCTCGATCGCCGGGCAGCGGTCCATGACCATGTCGACGCCGGCGGCGCGAGTGCGCTCGTAGGCGGCTTCGTCGATGACGCCGAGCTGGAACCAGACCGCGTTGGCGCCGACGGCGACCGCCTCGTCGGCGATGTGCCCGGCGAGATCGTTGTTGACGAATACGTCGACGACGTCAACCTTGAACGGAATGGATGCCAGGGACGGGTAGCCCCTTTCCCCGTGCACCGTCTCGGCCTTGGGATGAACTGGAACGATCCTCTTGCCGTAGCGCTGCAGGACGGCCGCGACTCCATGGGCGGCTCGTCGCTGGTTCGAGGACAAGCCGACGACAGCCCAGGTGTCGCCGCTTTGAGTGAGGATCTTGCGGATCGTCTCTGGGGTGCCGTACACGCTCTGCCTCCTGAGGCCGTGACTCGTCTGCCAGAGCTTCCAACCGGTACTGCCGTGGTGGGATTCCCTCTTCCGCCGCCGGCGTCCCGGACCCGCCCTCGCGGGGCCCCGGCCAGGCGGGAACGCCGTTCCTGCGGCGCGGGCGCGAAGGGGCAGCGCGAGTACGACCGCGCTGCCGTCCAGTTGCGCCCGGTGGCCGAGTACGACCACCACGACGGCGTGTTGATGCGTCGGCGGTGGGCGCCGCCACGGCGCAGCCTGAGCCGGCCGCACGGGATCGCCGTTCAGCGCTGGGCTCGATGCGGCGCCTTGGAGGCGGCCTTGGAGTACAGCCTGTGGGTGCGGGGCAAGAACGGCCGGCTCCAGCATCGATCGGACATGCCGGCCGACCGCTTCTTTGACCATGACGAGTACCGCCGCAGATGACGGTGTGAGGCGATGTGAGGCTGCCGGTCGTCGCGGCTGTTGCCGGGGTTCCCGTGGGCTCGGGAGAGCAGTTGCTGCAGTCCGTCGGGGTGGCGTGGCCGACGTGTGCGGCAAGGTGCCGGCTGTTCTTGCGGGCCACCGGGGCGAACAGTCCGCGTACGTGGTCCCGCATGCGGCGGCGTGATTCGACGCGGCTGAAGTGGTGCCCGATGGGATGGTGGTGAAGAGGTGGTCCAGGTCGCGGTCCCAGGTCTCGGCCGCCTGGTCGGTGATCACGACGCGAGGCTTCCCCGGCCGGGACGACTTCGCCGTCGTGGGCACTCCTGCGAGGGGCGAGCGGGCAGAAGCCGTCCGTGACGGCATCCTGCCCGCTACACTCCCACCACTCGACGTTTCCCCAGGTCAAGCCGCGAATACCGCTGGAGTACTAAGTCATGGCCGACAATTCCGATACCCAGGGTGGTGCAGGGAACTCGTCGTCATGTGAAAGGCCCGCCACTATTTCTGCTCCGCAGTCAGGACGTGTCGGGTCCGGTCCCCGATCCAGGCCGCTTCGAGGATCGCGGTCAGACTGGCGGGGTCGGTCGGGCCTGGATGGTTCTGGATCAAGCGGGTGACGCCACTGGCCATCTCCGCGAAGCGCGGGAGGTCGGCGCGCGCCACGCCGATGTCCGCCAAGGTGGCCGGGATGCCGATGCCGGCAAGGAGCCCGTCGAGCCAGGTGAGGAACGTATCTGCGGCCTCGGCATCCGAGGCGTCGGTCACGTCGAGCCCGCACACCCCGGCGAGGATGGCCAACCGGTCGCCGATGGCATCCCTGGCCGCGTCCAGCGCGTAGGGCAGCAGCAGCCCGACCCCCAGGCCGTGCGGTGTGTGGGTGGCTGCGCCGATGGGGTACTGGAGGGCGTGCGGAGCCGCGTTGCCTGCGTGGGAGAACGCGAGCCCGGCCAGCATGGACCCATAGGACATGTCCGCGCGCGCGTCCTTGTCGCCTCCGTCCCTGACGACACGGGGCAAGCTGCGGGCGATCCGCTTCGCGGCCAGGAGCGCGTAGTGATCGGTGATCGGGTTGCGGCCGAGGAAGACCTGCTCCACCGGGTCGAGCGGTCCGTGGGCCCGGGGTCGCGCGGTGTAGCTCTCCACCGCGTGACACAACGCGTCGATGCCGGAGTGGGCAGTGACGGTCGCAGGGCAGGTATAGGTGAGCTCGGGGTCGACGATGGCGAAGTCGGGCACGATGTGGACGCTGGAGACCCCCACCTTCAGCTCGCGGTCCGGGTCGGTCAACACCGAGACGGGCGTGAGCTCGGAGCCGGTGCCTGACGTCGTCGGGACCGCGACGAGAGGAATCGTCGGCCCCGGCACCCTCGACTCGCCGTAGAAGTCGCGCGGCGTCCCACCATGGCGCCGGATGACGCCGACGATTTTGGCGAGGTCGATCACCGTGCCACCCCCGATGGCGAGGATCACGTCGGCGTCCACCTCTGCGGCGACCGAGACGGCCAGGGCGACATCGGTGAGTGGCACGTCCGGAGTCGCGTCGGCGAACACCCCGACGACGTCGACCTTCTCCCGCACGGCGGCCACGATCTCGGCCACGCCCGGCTGCCCCAGAAGAACCCGGTCGGTCACGACGAGGACTCGCGAGCCACACTCGGCCACCACTCGTGGGATGTTCTGCGCGACCCCTTCGCCCACGATCAGCTGGCGTGGTCCGCGGACGGTCTCAAGCATGTCAGTGCCTCTCTGGAACGTCGGCGGTGATGTGCGGGGCGGGCGTCCAGGTCACCCGCGAGACCGGGACGGCGTCGGCTGCCGGGGGGCGCAGGCACGCGCCGGGCTCCCGGATAAGGTGACCGGGCGCCCTCGGGTCCATCGCGATGAAGACGTCGCCCCTGCTGGGCGGGTCAGTCGGGTCGAGGGTCCCGCGGACATCGTTGCCAAGGGCGGTACGAGTCAAGGTCGCGACCAGCACCTCGATCATGAGCGCGAGGGCGTGGCCTCTGGGACCGCCGAAAGGGCTGATCGCCCCCTCCACCGCCGCGGCCGCGTCTGTGGCGCGCACACCGGCGGAGTCGACGACGTCCCCCGGTGCCGGCGGATTCGTGCCGACCATGGCCCGGGTCCCGCCCCACGGGTGGAGGCCGGTCAGGTCGTGTGCGCACAGGGCGCGGTGATCCCCGGCGGGCACCCGGAGCAGCAAACCGGTCACGGCAGGTCGATCGCCGCGTAGGTGACGTCGAGGTACTCAAGGATGCCCTCGTGCGACCCCTCTTTGCCGATCCCGGACTGCTTCACGCCTCCGAACGGAGCTGACGGGTCCGAGATCAGACCACGGTTGATGCCGACCATCCCCGTCTCCAACCCCTCGGTGAACCGGAGCGCCCGCTGGAGGTCACGGGTGAAGACGTATCCGGCCAGGCCGTGCTCGGTGTTGTTGGCCTTCGCCATCACCTCGTCGTCGGACGTGAACGAGATGATCGGCGCCACCGGTCCGAAGATCTCCGTCTGCAGGATCCGCGCGTCTTCGGGCACGTCGACCAGGACCGTAGGCGGGTAGAAGTGGCCCGGCCCATCCGGACGCTCGCCGCCCACCACGACACGGGCGCCGCGATCGACCGCGTCGGCGACGAGCTCGTCGATCTTGGTGACCGAGGCCTCGTCGATCAACGGCCCGACGTCCACGCCGTCGTCGAGACCATGGCCCACCGAGAGCGCGCCCATCCGCTCGGCGAGGCGCGCCGTGAACTCCTCGCGCACCGGCTCCTCGACGTAGATCCGGTTGGCCGCGATGCAGGACTCCCCGATGTTGCGCATCTTGGCCACCATGGCACCGTCGAGCGCGACGTCCATGTCCGCGTCGGCACACACGATCAAGGCCGCGTTGCCGCCCAGTTCCATGGAGGTGCGCAGCACGTTGTCCGCCGCCTGTCGCAGCAGCACGCGCCCGACCTCGGTCGACCCGGTGAACGAGAGCTTGCGGGTCCGACGGTCGGCCAGCAGTGCTGAGACCACCTCGCCGGCACGCTTGGTCGTCACGACGTTGACGACGCCCGGGGGAACGCCGACCTCCTCCATGATGCGGGCCAGGAACAGCATGGTGAGTGGCGTCTGGGCTGCCGGCTTGGTGATCGTCGTGCAACCCGCCGCCAGCGCAGGAGCGATCTTGCGTGCACCCATGGCCAACGGAAAGTTCCAGGGCGTCACGAAGACGCACGGTCCGACCGGCTTCGGCACGGTGAGGATGCGGTATCCACCAGTGGGAGCGGTGTTGTAGCGCCCCTCGACGCGCACCGCCTCCTCGGCGAACCAACGGAAGAACTCGGCGCCGTAGGCCACCTCTCCCCGAGCCTCGGCGAGCGGCTTGCCCATCTCGAGCGTTATCAGCCGGGCGATCTCCTCGGATCGCTCGGTCAGTGCCCGGTACGTCGCGGTCAACAACTCCGACCGTTTTCGCGGCGGTGTCGCCGCCCAACCCGCCATTGCCTTGCTCGCCGCGTCCAGAGCGGCGAGCCCGTCGACGACGTCGGCGTCCGACACCTCGGCGATGGTCTTGCCGGTGGCCGGATCCTCGACGACAAAGGTGGCTCCGCCGGCGGCGTCGCGCCAGGCGTCGCCCATCCGGAGCCGCCGGTGCTCGGGGGCCAGGACGTTCATCGGATCACTCATAGCGTCGCCTCCTGTGATGTTCTCGGTGGTGTCCTGCGTGACCTCGGCGATCGCGCCACGCGCGTGGACGAACGGGTCGCACGACCTCGTCGGGGCCGAGGTCGCCGAGCGGGTCGAACGTGCCTCGGCCCCGGCTGCAGGGCGGCGCCCCCCGCCACCGACCGCCTTCTCGGGCCATGCTTCAGCGTCGTCAGGCCGTGCTCACCGGTGACGGTCCGCCGAAACTCGATTGCCACGTGCGGGCGCATGATGACGTCGCCGCCCTGCGCGGTCACCCCCCGGCCTGGGACAGCGCCAGCCCGGTGCCCGCATCGAACAGGTGCGCACGGTCCAGGTCGACCGTGACCAGCAGCCGCTCGCCCGGCGTACCCGTGACGGTGGGTCGTGCCTTGACCTTGAGGATCTCCGTCCCCACTCGGACGTCGACGACCGTTCGGTCACCGAGCGGCTCAAGGCCGTAGAGCTCACCCGACAACGACGCGTCCCCACGCTGCTCGATGGACAGGTCCTCTGCCCGCAGGCCCAGCAGCAGCGGACGACCGTCCTCAGCCGTGGTCCAGCGGGGCCGCGGCAGCGTCCAGCCTTCCGCCCCGACCAGACGATCCCCCTCGGCGTGGCAGGGGAGGAGGCTGATCGGCGGGCTCCCGACGAAGCCCGCGACCCACTGGTTGGCCGGTCGCTCGTACACCTCGGTCGGCGTTCCGACCTGTTGCACCTTCCCCTCCTTGAGGACCGCGACCTGGTCGGCCATGGACAGGGCCTCGACCTGGTCGTTGGTCACGTAGACGAAGGTTCCCCCGAGACTCCGGTGGATGCGGGTGAGCTCGGTGCGCATCTCGACGCGGAGCTTGAGGTCGAGGTTCGTCAGCGGCTCGTCCATGAGAAACGCGCGCGGGCGACGGACCAGCGCCCGGGCCAGGGCGACGCGCTGCATCTCACCGCCCGACATCTGCGCGGGACGACGCTGCAGCAGACGTTCGATGTGCAGCAGGCTCGACATCTGCTCGACGGCGGCGGCGATCTCGCTCGAAGAACAACGACGTGCCCGCAGCGGCGAAGCGATGTTCTCGTACGCCGTGAGGCGCGGGTAGAGGGCGTAGCTCTGGAAGACCATGGCCAGGTCGCGTGCCGCCGGGGAGTCACCGGTCGCGTCCCTCCCGTCCAGATGCACCGACCCGGCGTCAAGCTGCTCGAGGCCGGCGATCGCTCGCAGGGTGGTCGTCTTGCCTGCCCCGGAGGGCCCGAGCACGACGAAGAACGAGCCGTCCGGCACGTCCAGCGTCACCCCGTCCAGGGCCTGGACTCTGCCGAAGGACTTGCACAGCCCCTGCACTGCCACAGTTCCCATCAGGCCACCAGCTCTTCCGTGCTCACGTCGTACACCGGCGGGGGCCCGCCGGTGTGCCGCAGCCCGACCGGCGCGTCAGCGGCGAAACGGACAGTCGGTGGCATCCGAACCCGTACGTCGCGCCGGCCGCCGAGGTCGACCACGTAGATGATCTCGTCTCCCAGCCACTCCGCCGAGACCACGCGGGCCGGGGCCGAACGCTCCGCCCCTGGTGCTGTGACTTCCAGCGCCTCCGGCCGGACGCCTGCGACCAGGCGACGGTCGCGCGGCAGGCGTGGCGGTGGCGGGAGGACCAGTCCGCCCTGACTGCGCAGCTTCCCGTCGGCCACCTCCACCTCCACCAGGTTCATCGGCGGGGAGCCGATGAACGCGGCACAGAAAAGACTCGCCGGACGGTCGTAGACCTCCAGCGGCGTGCCGATCTGCTCGACGCGGCCCTTGTTGAGGATGGCGATTCTGTGGCCGAGCGACATCGCCTCGACTTGGTCGTGGGTGACGTAGACCATCGTCGTCCCCAGTTCCCCCTGCAGGTGCTTGATCTCCGTGCGCATGTCCGCCCTCAGCTCCGCGTCCAGATTGGTGAGGGGTTCGTCCATGAGGAATGCGCGCGGTCGCCGCACCAGGGCGCGCGCAAGCGCGACGCGCTGCTGCTCCCCGCCGGACAGCCGGTGCGGTCGCCGGTCCAGGAGCGGACCGAGCCGCATCAGCCGGGCGGCCTCGTCGACCCGCTCGCGCACCTCCGCTTTGGGCAGTCCCTCGGCCCGCAGTGGGAACGCCAGGTTGTCGCGGGTCCTCAGATGCGGGTAGAGAGCGTAGAACTGGAACACCATGGCGATGTCGCGCTCGGCGGGCGGCAGGTCGTTGACGAGCGTGTCGCCGATGCGGATGTCGCCCGTCGTCTGCCTCTCCAGCCCGGCTATGGCTCGCAGCGTGGTCGTCTTGCCGCAGCCCGATGGGCCGAGCATCACGAACAGCTCGCCGTCGCCGATGGACAGGTCCACGTGATCGACTGCGACCGTCCCGTCCGGGTAGCGCTTGTGCAGGGTGGTCACCTCGATGCCCGCCATCAGCGTCGCACCGCCCCGAGCGTCACACCGGCGATGAGGTGCTTGCGCACCAGGTAGGCGAAGACGAGCACCGGTAGGGCGAACACCACGGAGGCGGCGGCGACGAGACCCCAGTCCACAGTGGTTCCACCGATGAGGCCGGCGATGGCGGGTGGGGCCGTCCGCACGCTGTCGCTGGAGGTGAGGAAGATGGCGAACACGAACTCGTTCCACGAGAAGATGAGTGCGAAGACCGCCGTCGCGGCGATGCCGGGCAGGAGCAGGGGAAGGGTGAATCGCCAGAACGCCTGCAAGCGGGTGTAGCCGTCGAGCATGGCGGCATCCTCGTACTCCGCGGGCACCTCGTCGACGAACCCCTTCATCATCCAGATCGTGAACGGGACGTTGAACGCGGCGTAGATGAGGATCAGGCCGAGCTTGCTGTCGATGAGTCCGACTTGGCGGTACATGAGGAAGATCGGGACCACGACCACCACGGGCGGCATGAAGCGGGTGGACAGGATGAAGAACAGCTGGTCCTTCTTGGCCTTCACGGCGAAGCGTGAGTAGGCCCAGGCCGCCGGGACCCCCAGCACGGTGGCCAGCGCCGTGGAGACCCCGGCGACCACGACGGAGTTGAGGAACGAGACGGACAGGGCCGAGCGACCGCCGCCGGAGGCGACGAACACGTCCTTGAAATGGTCCAGGGTGACCTTGAAGTCGAAGAACTTGGCCGGGACCGCGTAGACGTCCCGGTTCTCCTTGATGGACGTCTCGAGCATCCACAGCACCGGAAAGAGCATCACGACGGCCAGCACGGTCAGCAGCGCGACCTCCAGCGCGGAGCGGCCCCGGCCGCCGAAGCGGCGCGCGGGGGGAGTGCGATCCCGGTCTGGACCCGTGGACACGGCCTTGTCGACGGAGACGGCCATCAGTCCTCCTTGAGCTTGTTCAAGTAGCGCAGGTAGAGCTGCGTAAGGACGATGACGACGAGGACCATGAGGATCCCGTACGCCGAGGCGGTTCCGGTGTTGAAGCCCAGGAACGCGACCTTGTAGACGTGGAACGACAACGTCTCGGTGGAGACCCCCGGACCTCCGCTGGTGAGGATGTAGACGAGGTCGAACAGCCGGAAGGCCTCGATGGCCCTGAACAACACCGCGATGAGGAGCAGCGGCCACACCAGCGGAAGAGTGATGGTGCGGAACCGGAACCACTCGGACGCCCGATCGATCGAGGCGGCCTCGTACAAGTACGTGGGAACCGCGGTGAGGCCCGCGAGGGCGATGAGCATGATGAACGGCGTCCATTGCCAGGTGTCGACCATGATCAGGGACAGCAGTGCCGTTCGCTGCTGGGTGAGCCACTCCACCTGCCCCAGGCCGAGCGAGCCGAGCATGCTGTTGATCACGCCGAATTGCGCGTCGAGCATGAATCGCCAGAACAACCCGACCACGACCGGCGACAGCATCATCGGAACCAGGAACGCAGTGGTCAGCACTCCTCGCCCGTGCGTGCGCCGTGAGATCAGGTAGGCGATGGCGAATCCGAGCACGGTCTGCAGGGTGACCGCGCCCACCACGTAGATCAACGTCGTCAAGGCCCTCAGGTGGACCTGCGCCGACGTCAGGACGGCGATGTAGTTCTCGAACCAGATGAAATGGGCCGGCCCCCCGCGGGTGGCCGAGTAGTCGGTGAACGACAGGTACAATGCCCACAGCAGCGGGAACACCGACATCGCGAGCAACAGCAGCAGCGCGGGGGAGATGAAGGCCACGGCGAGCCCGCGGTCGCTCAAGCGGCGGGACCGACCCGGTGCAGGTGGCGTCGCGGACGCCACCTGCCCGGGGTGGTCGGTCGTCAGAGAGGTGGGGTCACTCACAGTCCGCCGCCGCCCTTGCGGCCGCCGGAGTCGAGCACGCCCTGCTGCTCCTTGGCGATGTCGTCGAGCGCTTCCTTCGGCTTTTTCGCGCCGTTGAGAGCCGCGTTCACGTTGGTGTTCTCGATGTCGACCAGGCGCGCGTACTCGGGCACGTTCCACATGTCCCGCATCCGCGGAACCGAGTCGGCGTACACCTGGTTGAACGGCCCGGCATTGAGGAACTCGGGCGACTCCAGGGCGTCCGTACGCGATGGCACGCCACCAGCCGCGGCCCACTTCTTCTGGATGTCAGCCCGCTCGAACCACTTCATGAAGTTCAGGGCCTCCGCCTGGTTCGCCTCGGGGGAGTAGGCCGACACGTGCATCCCCATGCCGCCGAGAGGCACCAGGTTCGTCTTCTGGCTCGGCAGGGTGGCAAAACCCAGCTTGTCGAGAATCTGCTCCCGTGTGGTGCCGAGCGTCGACTGCTTCGGGTCGAGCAGGCCGCCGCTCGCGGCGATCCAGTTGAACGCGATGCATGCCTTGCCCTGGGCGACCGCCGCGTTCACCTCGTCGATGAACCAGTTGCCGGAGCCCGCGGCGGTCAGCGGCTTCATCTTGTTGACCAGGACGTCCATCGCCTCCTGGCCCGCAGCGTCGTTGATGACGCCGTCGATCTTGCGGGTCTTGGAGTCCCAGAGGTTGCCGCCGTAGACGCTGTTGACCGTGTTGTAGGTTACGGCCGCGGCGTCCGAACCGTTGGCCTGGTGGAAAGCCAGGCCGCTGACGCCAGGGTGGTCCGCCTGGCACTTCTCGGCGACTGAGATCATCTCGTCCCACGTCTGCGGCGGCTTGTCGCCGATCAAGTCCTTGCGGTAGATCATCGTCCAGGTGTCGCCGAGCAGCGGCAGTCCGTACATGCTGGCGTTCTCGTCGCGCTTGCCGGTCTCCGCCTGGGGGTACTGGCCGTAGGCCGCCAGGAGGTACGGGTTGTAGGCCTTGACGTCGATGTTCTTCTTGACGAAGTCGGTGATGTCGAGGATGTTGCCGTTCGTCACGGCCTCGCCGATGTGTTGCGAGTCCAGGATCGGGATGTCGAAGTCGGTCTTGTGCGCTGCGAACTGGGTGAACATCGCGTCGTGCCAGTTCGCGTTCGGCACGGTGTTGACCTTGACGGTCACGTTCGGCCGCTCCTTGGTGTACTCCGCGTTCGCGAAGTCTTCCAGCGCGTGGGCGGGGGGCCAGTCGAACCAGATGAACTTGAGGGTCAGCGGGTTCTTGGTGAGCTCCGGGATGGTCGCCGGCGCCTTGGGGGCGTTATTCGCATTCGCGCCGTCGTCCTGCCCGCAAGCCGTCAGGGCCGTGGCCACCACTATGGCCGCCGTCGCCAACTGCGCCGTCCGACGGGGAACGGACAGTCGTCTTATGCGCTTCGGATGCCGCATCTTCTCGCCTGCTTTCCGGGTGGGGAGCTCTGGAGCCTTGCTGCGTGCTTCGCCGAGCAGTTGCTGCGGGGCTTTCAGGCGGGTTGCCGGCTGCCGCAAGGGCTGACCCGCAGACCGGCGTCACGAGTACGCCGCGACGTGATGGGCTTCAAGCAGTCGAGAGGTCCTCCGGCCCTTGCGCGGCCCGGCGGCGAACCGAGTAGGACGTCGAGCATGCTCATTGGAGCTTCAGCTGATCGAGGCGGAGCTATGGCGGGCGGCTCCGCGACGGGTGAAGGATGACTGGCGTCCGTCACTTTTCCTATACGATCCAAGCGGGGGGCATCAACATCCCGCAGTATGCGACCGATGTCAACGGTTCCCGTAGACGTAAGAAAGGACCTCACAGTCACGATGGACGACGAAGCGATGATCGCGAGGGGCCGTGGGGCCATGACGGGCGGAACGCCGCCGGGAAGATCTCGTGGCCGGCTCGCCGACGAGGTGTACGACACGCTGCTCGGACAGCTGATGTCGCTACGGATAGAGCCCGGCTCCCGTGTCACGATCGACGTCCTGGCGCGAGAGCTGGGGGTCTCGCAGACGCCGATCCGAGACGCTCTGAACCGGATGGAGGCCGAGGGCCTGGTGGTGCGTGTGCCCCATGCCGGCTATCACATTCCCCCCCAGATCACCCGTCAGCGATTCGAGGACATGCTTGAGCTCCGCCTGCTCCTCGAGCCGGCGGCGGCGCGCAGATCCGCCGAACGCGCATCCGTGCAGCAGGTGGCCGGTCTGCGACGCATGCTGGAGGAGATGGCGGAGTTGGAGGGGGGCGGCGGGCCCGTGGCCTATGGCGCCTTCGGGCTGCGCGACGCCGCTTTTCACGATCTCGTCGCCCTGAGCGCGGAGAACCAGGTCATCCGTGAAGCGCTCGCTCGCCTGCACACGCACGTGCACCTGTTCCGGCTTCTCCACGACACCCAGGTCACTCACTTGGCCATGGCCGAGCACGAAGACGTCGTGGCCGCGATCGCCGCCCGTGACCCCGACGCCGCCGCCTACGCCATGCGTCGGCACATCCTGCTGTCCGGCGAGCGGTTCCGACGTTTGTTCGACGAGGCCAAGGGCTCGGACGGAACGGTCTAAAGGCTTGACGGGCGGGCCGGGCCGGGGAATGCTAACGGATCGGATCGGATCGGATCGACCTCACCCGCCTCAGATGCGAGGAGAAGTAGGTGCCCAGAGCGCTGCTTCTGACCGGCGACGCCGCCGAGGAGCTCGACACCATGTATCCCTACTATCGCGTGCAGGAGGGCGGCTGGGACGTTGACGTCTCGTCACGGACGATGCGCGACGTTCAGCTGGTCATCCACGAGTTCGACCCCCACTCCGACGCCTATGTGGAGAAGAACGGCCGGAAGCTGCCGGTCGACGTGCCCTGGGCCGAGGTCGACGTCGAGCGCTATGACGCCCTGATCATCCCTGGGGGACGTGCCCCCGAGTGGATCCGGGTCGACGCCGACGTCAGGCGCATCACCGAGCATTTCTTCGCGCGCAACCTCCCGATCGCGCTGGTGTGCCACGGCGCGCAGGTGCCGGCGGTGTACGGGCTGCTGAAGGGCCGGAAGACGGCGTGCTTCCCCCCCATCACCGGTGACATGGAGAACGCGGGCGCGACGGTCATCGACGCTCCCGACGTCGTGGACGGCAACCTCGTCTCCTGCCGCGGATGGCCTGACATGCCGCAATTCGGCAGGGCGATGATGGAGGTCTTCTCTAAGTCCATCACCTCCGCATCGGCATGACCACACCTGGCCAGTCCCGGTGAGGCCCGAGCCGCTCGCCGACCTGTGCCACCCCCATCGTCATGCGCCGGTCGCCAGAGGCCAGGCCTCTGGCGCTGCCGGCCAACCGGCGGCTCGGTCCTGGCCGACCTGTTCAACCCGCCAGTGATCGTCATCGGACGCTGTTTCGCCTCGCCGGCCACGTGGCTGCTGCCACACGCACAAGATCAGCTGCAACGGCTCATGGTGGCAGCTCCAGCCGCCCAGTGCCGATTCGTCGCCTGCACGCCCAGCTTCGGCACCGCCTTCCGCGGCGCGGCGAGCACAGTGATCGACCACATCATCGACGACCCGACCGCGATCACGGATTCACCCAGGCCGACACCTTACTGACGGCCCCACAGACCTGGAGACGGCACCCTCCAGCAACCGCACTGTCCGCTACCACCACGTGGCAACAAGCGCGGCGGTTCGCGCCGTGCCTGACATCCCCCAGGCAGGAAGGGTTTTTCATGTCACCACGTCATCGAACGTGGGCCAGGCTGCTCGACGCAGCCCTGCCAGAAAACGGACGACGACGCCCGAGGCGTCGCACCGCGACCACGATGGCCTTAGCCCTCATCGCCCCTTTCCTCACGCTCCTCGCGACGCCGGTGAGCGCCGCGGACCCCACGGCGGCTGAGTCCTCTCCCGTCGCTGCACCCGCGCTGCCGCAGCCGTCCGCGTCTGCCGCCAAGCCCGCACCACCAGACGCCCGCTACAAGGTGCTCGTGGTGCGCAGCACCCAGGACGCGGTGTCGTCGGCCGGCCTGGCCGCGATCCGGGATGCGGCCAGACCCGGTCAGTTCACGGTCGTGGCGCCCGGGCCCGCTGACGTGGGCGACCATTTCACGGAGAAGAAGCTGAAGCAGTACCGCGCGGTCGTGTTCTTGGACACGGGTCTCGCGAGCCCGCTCACGGACGCGCAACGCTCGAACTTCGAGGACTACTTCCGTGACGGCGGCGGCTTCGTCGGCGTCGGCTCGGCGGTGGAGACCGACGAGTCCTGGTCGTTCCTGACCGACATCCTGGGGACGCGTGCGTCCGGCAAAACCGACGTGCAGTCGGGTGACGTGAAGGTCGCCGACCGCGTCCACGACGCGACCAAGGATCTGCCGCAGATCTGGTCGCGGACCGACGAGTGGTACAACTTCACGAAGAACGTGCGCGGTGTGTCACACGTCCTCGACACCGTCGTCGAGGACCCGTTCGGGCCGCAGCCGCAGGGCGCCGACCTCGACGGGATCGCCGGGGGCACGATGGGCGCCGATCACCCGGTCTCGTGGTGCAAGGACTTCCAGGGCGGCCGCTCGTTCTACACCGGCCTGGGCAACACGGCCGCGAGCTTCGACGCCGGCCTCACCAAGCACCTCAAGGGCGCGATCGGCTGGGCCGCGGGCCAGGCCGACCCGGACTACAGCGATTGCGGCGCCACCGTGCTGGCCAACTACCAGCAGACGAAGATCGGCTCGCCGCCGAACCTGCAGGAGCCGATCGGCTTCGACCAGCTGCCGGACGGCCGCGTTCTGCAGACGGACCGCCTCGGCTCGCTGCGCATGCACGACTCGACCACGGGCGTCACCACGGTCGTCGCCAACTTCGCCGACCCGAGCCTGCCGATGACGCAGCAGATCTACACCGCGGGCGAGGACGGGCTCTACGGCCCGGCGGTCGACGCCGACTTCGCGACCAACAAGTGGGTCTACCTCTACTACTCGCCGAAGGAGGTCACCGACGTCAAGCTGAGCGACGGATCAGTCGTCACCCAGGTCACGCCGAACACCACCCCACCGAACGTGGCGGCGTCCAAGACCGCGTGGGATCCGTATGTGGGCTATTTCCAGCTCAGCCGCTTCAAGTTCGTCGACGCCACCGACAGCACGCCGGCGCACCTCGACATGGGCTCCGAGCAGCAGATCATGCGCGTGCCGGTCAACCGCCAGGAGTGCTGCCACGTCGGGGGCGACATCGACTTCGACAAGCACGGCAACCTCTGGATGGTCACCGGCGACGACACGCCCGCGGGCGGCATCAACGCCGGCGGCTACGGGCCGTACAACTCGCAGAAGACCGACGAGCAGCAGACCGTGCGCGTCACCAACGCGACGGGCGGCACGTTCACGCTGACCTTCGAGGGCCAGACGACGGAGCCGATCGCGTGGAACGCGGATCGCAACGCGATCGACGCGGCGCTCGAGGCGCTCTCGAACATCGAGGCGGACGAGATCCAGACCAGCGGCGGTCCGGTCAACACGTCGAACGTCAACGTGTTCTTCCGCCGCGGCAAGCAGCAGTCCGATCAGCCGCAGATCACCGCCGACGGCTCCGGCCTGACCGGCACCGCCACGCCGGCGATCGCCACCAGCACGGCGCAGGCGGGCGGCTGGTACCAGCGGCTCACCGGTGACTCGCGCCGCACCGCGCTGAACACCAACGACCTGCGCGGCAAGGTGCTGCGGATCAAGGTCAAGAGCGGCGACATCTCCGCCGCCGACGCCAACAAGGTCGCCCTCGGCCCCGGCACGGGCGCCTACTCGATCCCGCCGGGCAACCTGTTCCCGCTGGTCGCGGGCAAGCCGCGGGACAAGACGCGGCCGGAGGTCTACGCGATGGGCTTCCGCAACCCGTTCCGGATCCAGGTCGACGAGAACGACGTGGCCTACGTCGGCGACTACTCGCCCGACGCCCAGACACCGCAGCGCTCGCACGGCCCGTCGGGCACCGGTCGCTACGAGATCGTGCGCAAGCCGTCGAACTACGGCTGGCCGACGTGCTACAAGCGCGACCTCGCGCACTACCAGTGGAACTTCCACGAGTTCGCGCCCGGCACCACCACCGCGGGCACGCCGCTGAACAACCCGCCTCAGAAGTTCGAGTGCGACGGGCCGACGCAGCGCAACGACTCGCTGTGGAACATCGAGGGCGGTCCGACGGTCGAGCCGGGCCTGAGGGACGTCCCACCGGTCACCGACCCCGACATCTGGTACTCCTACCGCGACAACAACCCGACCGCGCCGCTCGGCACCCCGTGCGAGGCCTCCTACGCGCCGACCCCGGGCCCGATCGCGCCCGGCTCGACGACCGAATGCCCGCGGCTGTTCCCCGAGCTCTTCACCGGCGGCGTCGGTCCGCACGGGGTCGCGAAGTACCATTACGACCCGAAGAACCCGAACCCTCACAAGTTCCCGGCGTACTACGACGACTCGGTGATCATCAGCGAGTGGACGCAGGACACGCTGCGCGAGGTCAAGCTCGACAAGAAGACCAACCACGTCCAGAAGATCAACAACTTCCTGGACTGCGGCAGCCGTGCGAGCGCCGGGGCAGGCACGTTCCGGTTCGAGTGCGACAACCCGATGGACCTGCAGTTCGGTTCCGACGGCGCGTTCTACCTGCTGACCTACGGAAACGGGTTCAACGTCATCAGCCCCGACGCGGGCATGTACAAGTGGGAGTACGTCAAGGGCAAGCGCGCGCCGAAGGCCGTGCTCACCACGGACCGCACCGACGGCGCAACGCCGCTGACCGTGAACTTCTCCAGCGCCGGCTCGCTGGATGAGGATCCCGGCGACTCGATCCGCTACGAGTGGAACTTCGGCGACGGCTCGGCGATCGAGACCGACCCGAACCCGGCACACACGTACACGCAGTCCGGCCGCTACACGGCCGTGCTGACCGTGCTCGACTCGTCCGGAAAGCAGACCTCGACCAGCACCGTGATCACCGTGGGCAACACGAGCCCGACGGTGGTCGTCAACACGCCGGTGGAGGGCGGGACGTTCGTGTTCGGCGACGACATCCCGTTCTCGGTCACGGTCACCGACCCCGAGGACGGGACGGTGGACTGCTCCGAGGTGGAGGTCACGTTCGTGCTCGGCCACGACTCGCACGGCCACGCCGAGGAGTCCGTCAACGGCTGCTCGGGCGTGCTCCACACGGAGGCCGACGACGTCTCACACGGCGGCAACGTCTCCGGCGTGGTCCAGGCGCGCTACACCGACCACGGCGGTCCGGGCGGCGTCCCGCAGCTGACCACGACCGGCCAGCACCAGATCCGCCAGAAGCACCAGGAGGTGGAGTTCGTCGTCAACCAGTCCGGCACCAACACGGCGAACAACTCCGACGGCGGCGCCGGCGTGCACCGCGGCAGCCTGGGCTCGGGCGACTGGCTCCAGCTCAACGGCCCGTTCAACCTGACCAACATCGATTCGATCACTTTCCGCGCGGCGGACGCGGCGAACGGCCGCACGCCCGGGTCGCCGCTGGCGGCCATCGAGGTCCGTCAGGACTCGGTCACCGGGCCGATCCTGACCACGGCCAACCTCGTGTCCACCGGCGGGACGGGAACCTGGACGAGCCAGACGTTCCCGGTCTCGATGTCCGGGACGCATGAGCTGTTCCTGGTGTTCCGCTCGGTCACGGGTGGCGCCACGGGCGGCAACCTGTTCAACCTCAACTGGGCCGAGTTCGTCGGCGCAGGCATCGGCACCTAGCGAACCCGCCCGTGCCGACGGACCTGGGTCCGTCGGCACGGGCATCCGCACCCAGCGAACCCGCCGGCACAGCGGCAAGAGAGAAGACACTCATGCGGAGAAAATTTCGCACATCGGCAGTGGCCGCCTTCATGACGGCTGCCGCACTCATCACCGCGACACCGTCGTGGGCAGAGGAAACGACATCGCCGACGATCAACGTGGCGACGCTGTCGCCCTCTGCGCCGACCGGCCAGAACAACTGGTACACCGGCCCGGTGACGCTGAACGTGTCGGCGACCGACGACGTCGGCATCGCCAAGTTCCAGTACTCGCTCAACGGCGGCGCCGCCTATATCGACGTGCCCGTCGAGGGGGCGCCGACGTCGGCCACGGCGTCGGCGGTGATCACGCAGGAGGGCAACACCAGCGTCCGGTACCGCGCGGTCGACACGTCCGGAAACGTCGCGGCGTTCCGCTCGATCTCGGTCCGTATCGACACACGCGCGCCGGCCGCATCGTACCCGGCGATCACCGATGGTCACGTCGGTCACGTCGCCACGCTCATCCCGACGCGCACGGACCCCACCCCCGGCTCGGGCGGAGTGGCCGTGCTGAACATGTACCTCGACGGCGAGCTGGTCCCGCCGTTGCCGGTGCAGACCTCCGACCTGTCGCTCGGCGTGCACAAGCTCGCGGTGCACCTCTCCGACGCTGCTTCCAACAGCGCGAAGTACACGCAGACGTTCATCGTGACGACCTCGTTCGCGGACGTCGGCACGCTGATCACCCGGTTCGTGACCGCCGGCAGCGTCCCGGCTGAGGTCGGTGAGGCGCTCCAGGCCAAGCTCGACGAGGCGAAGGCGCTCGCCGACACCGGTTCGGCCAAGAGCGCGAGCCAGGTCCTGAACGAGTTCGTCTCGATCGCCAACCGGATCGCGCCCGGCTCGGCCCGCAAGACTCTCGTGGACGATGCCCGTCACCTGATCGACCAGCTCAAGGGCAGGCCCGCGCCGGAGCCCGCGACGGGCCTTGAGTCCGAGCCCGCGGAGGGCCCGAAGTTCATCCCGGACCCGGTGCTCGCCCCTCTCCCGCACAAACCGGACGCCAAATACAACGTCCTGGTCTTCTCCAAGACGACGGGCTTCCGGCACGACCACATCCCGCACACCGTGGCCGCGATCCAGAAGCTCGGCATCGCGCACAAGTTCAACGTCGACGTCTACGACCCGCAACTCCCGACGGTCACGCTGCCCACGAGCCCGTTCCTGAGCCTCGACACGCTCAAGCAGTACGACACGATCGTCTTCGAGTCCAACGTCGGGCACCCGGGTCCGCTCAACGCGACCACCGAGCAGCCGAACTTCGAGGCCTACATGAAGCAGGGCGGCGGCTATGTCGGCATCCACGGCGCCGCCGACTCGTTCGAGATCGGCACCTGGCCGTGGTACGGCGACCTCGTCGGTGGGTTCTTCACCAGCCATCCGAGCGGCCAGAACGGGTTCGGCCAGTGCGGCAGCTGCATCCACGCCGAGGTGGTGACCGAGGACAAGACGCACCCGGCGACCGCGCATCTCCCTGCCCGGTGGCTGACGGTCGACGAGCTCTACAACTTCGACCGCAACATGCGGGGCGACGTGCACACGCTGCTGAGCCTCAACGAGGACAGCTACCAGCGCAGCCTCAACAGCGGCAACGCGGCCACCAACCCGCTGCGGCTGATGAACGGCGACCACCCGATCGCGTGGTGCCAGAACTGGGGCGGTGGCAAGGCGTTCTCGACCATCCTCGGCCACTTCCGGACGCACTACTACGACGACTCGTTCATGCGGATCATCCTCGGCGGGATCGAGACGACCGCCGGCCGCAAGGGCGCCAACTGCTCGTCGTACCGCGAGACCAACCTGCTGATCGAGGCTGACCGAGCGGCTGGGCTGCTGACCCCGGACGCCGCGGACGCCGCCGGTGCCGCCCTGGACATCGCGCGGGACAGCTACCTGGCACGCGAGTACACCACCGCCATCCCGGCGCTGAACTCGATCGTCGCCCTGGCGAACCACAAGGCCTCCGGCGACGCCGCGGCGCGTTCCGAGCTCGCGCGGCAGGCGCGCGAGCTGCGGGAGTGGATGCAGAACCTCAAGCGCTGACCCGTTCACGCGGCGGGGGCGGCGATTCGCCGCCCCCGCCGCGCTGACGCTGGAGCGCGTACCACTATCGCGGATTGATGCACGACCTTCTCGTGATCATCGACGAGACATCGGTAGGTGCCGCACGTGACCCATCCTCCCAAGGGAGCGGTGTTGCGGTCGGGTCGACGCCCTGCGGGCGGCATTCGGACACGAGGTCCCGGCCGACGGCGTTGCGCCGGAAGGGGTGCTCACGGAGGCCGATCGCGAGGTCGTGATGAGCCGGCCGAATGAACTGGAAGAACGCGTTCCGCGACGCGGAGAACGGATGCGTCCGCGATCGGAGGGGACGACGACGGTGACCCTTGGGCGCATTGCCGGGCTGTCGCCGCGCCCTACGGGTCTTCCGTCAGTCGAGAAGTCCTTCGGTCCTCGTGTGACCCTGTGGCGAACCGGGCAGGACGTCGAGCATGCTCATAGGAGCTCCAACTGATCGACGTAGGGCGATGGCGGGCGGTTCCGCGACGGGTGAAGGATGGCTGACGTCCGTCACCCTTCCTATATGATCCGAGTGGTCCTCGCCGTGCACTTCTCCACGACACCCAGGTCACTCACGTGGCCATGGCCGAGCACGAAGTCGTCGTGGCCGCGATCGCCGCCCGTGACCCCGACGCCGCCGCCTACGCCATGCGTCGGCACATCCTGCTGTCCGGCGAGCGGTTCCGACGTTGTTCGGCGAGGCCAAGGGTTCGGCCGGAACGGTCCAAAGGCTTGACGGGCGGGCCGGGCCGGGGAATGCTGACTCCGTCGGATCAGATCGGATCCGATCCGCCTCACCCGCCTCAGATGCGAGGAGAAGCAGGTGCCCAGAGCGCTGCTCCTGACCGGCGACGCCGCCGAGGAGCTCGACACCATGTATCCCTACTATCGCGTGCAGGAGGGCGGCTGGGACGTTGACGTCTCGTCACGGACGATGCGCGACGTTCAGCTGGTCATCCACGAGTTCGACCCCAACTCCGACGCCTATGTGGAGAAGAACGGCCGGAAGCTGCCGGTCGACGTGCCCTGGGCCGAGGTCGACGTCGAGCGCTATGACGCCCTGATCATCCCTGGGGGACGTGCCCCCGAGTGGATCCGGGTCGACGCCGACGTCAGGCGCATCACCGAGCACTTCTTCGCGCGCAACCTCCCGATCGCGCTGGTGTGCCACGGCGCGCAGGTGCCGGCGGTGTACGGGCTGCTGAAGGGCCGGAAGACGGCGTGCTTCCCCCCCATCACCGGTGACATGGAGAACGCGGGCGCGACGGTCATCGACGCTCCCGACGTCGTGGACGGCAACCTCGTCTCCTGCCGCGGATGGCCCGACATGCCGCAATTCGGCAGGGCGATGATGGAGGTCTTCTCTAAGTCCATCACCTCCGCATCGGCATGAGCACGCCTGGCCAGTCCCGGTGACGGCACTTCGGACCATCACAGTCGACGGCTCCCCCGTCCACGTCATGGAGAGCGGCACCGGACCCGCGGTGCTGATGCTGCACGGCTCCGGACCCGGTACGACCGGATCCGGAGCCTGGGCGACGACGGCACAGGCGCTGGGCACGTCCTGGCACCTGGTGGCTCCTGACCAGGCGGGGTTCGGCCGTACACCAGTCCCGGCGGGCTCCAGGGGTGGGCTCCGGCTGTGGACGGAGCAGGCCGCGGGCCTGATGGATGCTCTCGGTGTCGAGAACTACGCCGTGGTGGGCCACTCCATGGGCGGTGCAGTGGCGCTGGCGTTGGCGGCGGCGCGTCCCCGGCAGGTCACCCGTGTCGTGGCGGTCTCGACGATGGGCGCCCCCGGGGCGCCGCTCTCCGCCGATCTCGACGCGGTCTGGGCCGCCCCCGCCGGCCCGCTCGGGGCACGAGACATGCTGAGTCGCCTCGTCTTCGACCAATCGCTCGTGACCGAGTCGGCCGTCGCTGCCCGTGCAACTGCGATGCGAGCGGGGGCGGCCGCATTCGCGTCGTTGTTCCCTCCGCCCAGGGAACGTTGGGCCGACGAGCTCACCCTCTCGGCGCAAACACTGGCAGGGGTGCGCGCGCCCGTGCTGCTCGTCCACGGCGCCGAGGACCGAGTCACCCCGCTCGGGGCGGCAGCCCTGCCCCTGCTCGAACACCTGGCCGATGTCCGTCTGCACGTGTTCGGCCGATGCGGGCACGTGCCGGCGCTCGAGCACCCGCACGACTTCAGGCGGCTCCTGTCGTGCTTCCTCGGCCGGGAACGAGGTGACTGATCGCCGCGACAGGTCCGCAGCCAGCAGCTGGGGATCCTCATGGGCATGGCGCATCACAGGGCCGATCCTGCTCTGCTGGTGCGCAACGAGGCCACCTGCGGCCCATGTGTCCCCCAGGCCCGTCAGGATCTCCCGAACCGCCGCGCCGTCTCCGTGCACGTCGTCCTCCCGCGATTCCGATCCTGGGCAGCGAACCAGAGGAGGCCTCCCGCTGTTCCCGTAGGGTGGCGGGGTGCTGGAGCGCTACCTGACGATCGGACGTGAGCACGTCCACGAGAGCGAGATCAAACGCTCGCGGTTCCTGTGCGCGCTGGCGCCGGTGTCCGGTGAGGAGGAAGCGCAGGAATTCATCGCCCGCGTCCGCAGGGAGCACGCCGGGGCGACGCACAACTGCTACGCGTTTGTGATCGGCGCCGAGGGCAGGATCCACAAGGCGAGCGACGACGGCGAGCCGGGCGGCACCGCCGGCACGCCCATGCTGCAGGTGCTGCTGCGCCGCGAGGTCCGGGACGTCGTCGCGGTCGTCACGCGGTATTACGGCGGCATCCAACTCGGCGCGGGCGGCCTGGCGCGCGCCTACGGGGGCGCCGTCTCGGCGGCCCTGGACGAGCTCGGCACAGTGGAGCGGCGCAAGCTCGCGCTGGTCACCGTCGTCGCCGGCCACCAGCGGGCCGGGCGACTCGAGAACGACCTGCGCGCGGCGGGCCGCGCCGTGCGCGGCGTCTCCTATGATGCGGCGGAGGTACGCATCGACCTGGGCGTGCCGGAGGAGGAACTGGCCGCATTCCGGACCTGGCTCGCCGACGCCTCCGCGGGGACCGCGGGCGTCGAGGTGTCGGGCAGCGCCTATGTGGAGGTCTGAGGAGGTTCCCCGCCGGGTGCGGCGCCGGGACGGGCAGGCCGCCGGCGGCGAACTCACGGACGCAACGGTCGGAGCGGCCATTCCCGCCGTCGGCGGTGTGCCGCGCAAGGACCCGCGGGCGGCACCGGCCGCCGTCAGCGGCCAGACGGCGACCGCGGCCCATAGCAGCGCGTGCCCCAGGTCCGCGAGGACGGGGAGGGCGGCGGCGTCCGCCACGACCAGGCTCGCCGCCGCCGTCATCCCCAGCGGGAACACCGTGGCCCAGCGCCGGACGTCGTAGTGGGTGCGCGGCCACCGCGCCTCGGCGGCGTACATCAGCGCCACGAACCACAGCAGGCAGGCCGCGAGCAGGACCAGCGCCACAGTGCGCAGGGTGCAGGCCGGGCGCCCAGCGCAGAAGGCCGTGCGGATCGGCGGCAGCCGTCAGCTTGGCCGCGGCGAGCGCGCTGATCGACAGAGCTCCGCCCGCGATCCGGTGGTCGCCGGCGCCCACCCGGACCTCCCGCAGGTCGAAGCGGGCGAGCGCCATGGCGTACAGGGCCAGGCCGACCAGGAAGAGCAGCAGGCCCGTCCCGCACAGCCACGGCAGGTGCAGCGGCCCCGCGAGGGTCGCCGCGCCGACGGCCAAGCCCTCCGTGGCCACGCACACCAGGAAGACGGCGCCCGGCAGCCGGGATCCCCAGCGCCGGACCACCGTCACGAGAAGCAGCGGCCACAGCACCGCCGACAGCGCCAGGGCGGCCGCCGCGGCCTCCTGCCACCCCCGCAGCGACAAAAACGTGCCGAGCACGCAGGTCGCCGCCACGGCCGTCAGCCCGGCGGGTGTCGCGGCCTCCCGCCACCAGCGCTCCGCGCTCCGGGCCAGGCGTGCGGCGAATGCGCCCGCGCACCCGGCCCACACCGCCGAGGCCAGCGCGAGCGCCGTCAGCGCGGCGCCCTCGTACCCGGCCAGCCGCAGACCGGCGGAGAAAATGCCGGCCGCCATGACGGCCGCCCCGGCCGCCGGTGTCAGTGCGCCCACCGTACACACGGGGGATCTCGGGCGGCGCCGGCCACCCTACACGCCGGGGTTCGCCCGTCCGGAGAGGTCAGTCTCCTGTTTGGACCTCTTGGACCTCGCCCTCGAGGGTGGCGTAGATCTCGCAGGCGCGGTCGTTGTCGCTTCGGGCGTAGCTCATCTCCGGTCCCTGCACGACCACATAGCTGTGCGTCGGGTGCTCTATGGTGCATTCCCTGTCCAAACGGCTCATCAGGGCCGGAAGCGCATCCCAGTCGACTTTCGAGAGGTCGACGGTCGTGGGGTCGTTGAGGTAACCCTCCTCGGCCGACTTCTGGAGCTTGCCGCCGCGGTACAGGTAGGTGTCGAAGTGGGCCTCGTCCGTCTTCTTCGGTACCTGCAACTCCGCGTGGTCCTCGTAGAGGAGCAGCGCCAGCACCTCGGTGCCGCCAGTGCCCGACTTCGCGGCGTCCGTCATGAAGCGTCCCCCTGCCGCAGAGAGCAGCTTCACCGGCACAGCCGCCGTCGGGGAGCCGACGGAGCCCTTGCGCGCGCTGGGGCTTTTGCCCGCGGTGCTGCCCATGCCCGCGGCGTCGGCGTCCCCGTCGCCATGGAGCTGCGGGAGAAGGGTCAACAGCAAGGCGCCCACGACGCCCACCGCCGCCACCGCGCCGACCGCCGCCCCGGCCTGGCGGGCACGACGTCCGCGACGGGCCGCGGAGGGCGGTTCGGACGGCTGGGGCGTGGTCGGCAGGTACGTCGTGGGGGCGGTTCCGAAGCCGGGGGGTGTCTCGCCGCCAGGCGCGGGCAAGGACACGGGCGGCGGTGCCGCGGGCAGGGACGCGGGCGGTGCGCCCCGTTCCACGTCGGCGAGCATCCGGTCGAGCGTGTCCGCGTCGGGGCGTGCGGCGGCGTCGCGTACGAGCAAGGCGGTGAGGACGGGGCTGAGCGGTCCCGAGCGCACCGGGGGCGGTACGGGTTCCTCGAGGACGGCGACGAGGGTGGCGATGGTGGTCTCGCGGCGCAGCGGGTGGACACCTTCTGTCGCGACGTACAGCACCATGCCGAGAGACCACAGGTCGGAGGCGGGGTTGCCCTCCTGGCCGCGGATGCGTTCGGGGGCGATGTACTCCGGGGAGCCGATGAGGCCGCCCGTGGCCGTCAGGCGGGTCGCGTCGCGGAGGGAGGCGATGCCGAAGTCGGTGAGGACGGGTGTCGTGTCAGGCCGCAGCGCGATGTTCGCGGGTTTGACGTCGCGGTGGTGGACGCCGACGGCGTGCGCGGCGCGCAGCCCGGCCAGCAGGCCGCGGCCGATGCCGGCGGCCTCCACCGGGGTGAGCGTTCCCCGGGTCAGCCGGTCCTGCAGGGAGCCGCCGGTCACCAGCTCCATCACGAGCCAGGGGTGCGGAAGATCCCCCCTGTCTACGATGTGATGAATTGTGACGACGTTGGGGTGGTGCACACGGGCCAGGGCGCGGGCCTCGCGCAGTACGCGCTGCCGGGCCTTCGCCGCGGTCTCGGGGTCGGCGTCGGCCGTCTCCGGGTCGGGCGGTCGTACTTCCTTCAAAGCGACCTCCCGGTGCAGGGCTGTGTCGCGGGCCCGCCACACCAGCCCCATGCCGCCGCCGCCCAGGCGCTCCAGCAGTTCGAAGCGGCCGTCGATCACTCTTCCACGGGAGTCGCTCGCCGTCATGGCGGTTATCGTACGGACGGCCGGGGACGTTGATCGACCCTTGATCGGCCCCGCCCGAATCCGGGCTCCGCCACGCGTTGTCGGTGGCGGCGGATAGCCTCCTGTCGGAGAGCACGGGACCGTGGCGTGGGGACACTGAGGCCCGTGCGGAGCACGCGGTACTGGAAGCCGGAGGAGACGGACATGCGCGGGGGAGAGCCACGGTGAGGCTGCTGCACACCTCCGACTGGCATCTGGGCCGGTCCTTCCACCGGGTCGGGCTGCTCGACGCCCAGGCGGCGTTCATCGACCACCTGGTGGCGACGGTCCGGGCGGAGCGCATCGACGCCGTCCTCGTCGCCGGTGACGTCTACGACCGGGCGCTGCCGTCGCTGCCCGCCGTCGAGCTCTTCGACGACGCGCTGCACCGGCTCGCCGCCCTCGGCGTGCCCACGGTGATGATCTCCGGCAACCACGACTCCGCCCGCCGGCTGGGCGTGGCCTCGGGCCTCATCGACCGCGCCGGCATCCACCTGCGGACCGACCCGGCCGGCTGCGCCACACCGGTCGTCCTCGCCGACGCGCATGGGCCGGTCGCCCTGTACGGGCTGCCCTACCTCGAACCGGCCCTCGTCCGCGAGGAGTTCGCCCTCGAGCGCGCCGGGCACACCGAGGTGCTGAGCGCCGCGATGGCACGGGTCCGCGCCGACCTGTCCGCGCGCCCCGCGGGCACGCGCTCCGTCGTGCTGGCGCACGCCTTCGTCGCGGGCGGCGCCCCCAGCGACAGCGAGCGCGACATCACGGTCGGCGGTGTGGCGGCCGTGCCCGCAGGCGTCTTCGACGGCGTCGACTACGTGGCCCTCGGCCATCTCCACGGCAGCCAGACGATCAACGACCGGGTGCGCTACTCCGGCTCCCCGCTCGCGTACTCCTTCTCCGAGGCCGACCACCGCAAGAGCATGTGGCTGGTCGACCTCGGCGCCGACGGTTCCGTGGCCGCCGAGCGGATCGACTGCCCCGTGCCCCGGCCGCTCGCCCGGATCCGCGGCCGCCTCGAAAACCTGCTGGACGACCCGGCGCACGCGGCGCACGAGGACTCCTGGGTCGAGGCCACCCTCACCGACCCGCATCGCCCGCACGAGCCCATGGCCCGCCTGCGCAAGCGGTTCCCGCACGCCCTCGCCCTGGTCTTCGACCCCGAGCGCGCCGACGCCGATCCCCAGGCCACGTACGCCCAGCGCCTGCGCGGCCGCACCGACCGGCAGATCGCCGAGGACTTCGTGGTCCATGTGCGCGGCCGGGGCCCCGACATCGCGGAGCGGGCCGTCCTGCGGGACGCCTTCGACGCGGTCCGCGGCGACGCCGCACGGACGGAGAGCGACTGATGCGCCTGCACCGCCTGACCCTGACCGCCTTCGGGCCGTTCGCCGGCCGCCACACCGTGGACTTCGACGAGCTGTCCGCCGCCGGGCTGTTCCTGCTGCACGGCGCGACCGGCGCCGGCAAGACCTCCGTCCTCGACGCCGTGTGCTTCGCCCTCTACGGAGGCGTCCCCGGCAGCCGCCAGGGCAACCGGCTGCGCAGCGACCACGCCGAGGAGGACACCCCCACCGAGGTCGTGCTCGACCTGACGGTGGGCGGACGGCGGCTGGAGATCACCCGGCGGCCCGAGCAGCCGCGTCCCAAGAAGCGCGGCACCGGCTACACCATGGAGAAGGCCGTCACCCTGCTGCGCGAGCACACCGCGGGGGAGTGGCGGGCGCTCAGCAAGTCCCACCAGGAGGCGGGCGAGGAGCTGAGGCAGCTCATCGGCATGAGCCGCGAGCAGTTCTGCCAGGTCGTCCTGCTGCCGCAGGGAGAATTCGCCACCTTTCTGCGGGCCACGGCCACCGAGCGCGCCGCACTGCTCGGCAGACTCTTCGACACCGGTCGCTTCAAGGCCGTGGAGGAATGGCTGCGCGCCGAGCGGCGGGCCGCCGAGCAGCGCGTCGCCGCCGGTGACGAGGAACTGCTGCGGCTCGCCGAGCGGATGAGCCAGGCCGCCGGTGACGACGCCGAGGCCCTCGCCGGACCGCTGCCGCCGGGCGCCGCCGCCGGGGACCCGGAGTCGGCCGCGCACATCCTGCACTGGGCGGCCGTCCTGGCCACCACCGCACGCGAGCGCGCCGACATCGCCGACCTCGCCGTGGCCGCCGCGGAGGGCGCGCACGAGCGGGCGCAGCGCGAGGCCGAGGCGGTACGCGAGCTCGCCGTCCTGCAGGGCCGGCACGCCGCGGCCGAGCGCCGCGCCCGCGACATGGCCGGCGAGCGCGCGGCACGAGCCCGTGAGCAGGCGCTGCTGGAGACGGCGGAGCGGGCCGCGACCGTGGTGCCCGTCCTGCAGCTGCGCGAGCGCGCGGCCGACCGGCAGGCCCGCGCGGCCGCCGACGAGCGCACCGCCCGCGCAGGCCTGCCGCCCGAGCGATACGAGGCGAGCGCCGACCAACTGGCGGAGTACGAGGACCGGCTCCGCGAGGAGCTCGGCGGCCTCGAGGACGCCGGCCGGGCCGAGCAGCGCGCCGCCGAACTCGCCCGCGAACGTGAGCGCGTGGAGCGCGAGGCGGCCGAGGACGAGCGGCTGGCCGCCGACACGGCCGCGTGGCTCGAGGGCTGGGAGGCCGAACGGCTCGGCCGTGAACGCGCCGTGGACGCCGCCCAGACCGCCGCCACGCGCGCGGCCGAACTCTCCGCCGTCCTCGACCGGGCCGGCCGACGCCTCGACGCCGCCCGGCAACGCGACACCCACGCCGACGCGCTGCTCGCCGCGCAGGAGCGGCTGCGCACGGCCCGCGACGAGGCCGCCGACGCCCGCGAACACTGGCAGGACGTACGCGAGGCCCGTATCGAGGGCATCGCCGCGGAACTCGCCGCGCAGCTCAGTCCGGGTGAGGAGTGCCTGGTCTGCGGAGCCACCGAGCACCCGCACCCGGCCCGCCCCACCGGCCGCCAGGTAAGCCGCGCCGACGAGGAGGCGGCGCAGGAGGTCCACCAGCGGGCCGCCGCCGCCCGCGACGCCGCGCTGGAGCAGGTCGCACGCCTCACCGCGGCCCGCGACGCGGCCCTCGCCGCCGCCGGCGTCGAGCCGGTGCCGGAACTCGCCGCCGCGCACGCCGCCCTGGAGGCGGAGCACCGGGCCGCCGTGCGGGCCGCCGCGGCGGCGCCCGAAGCGCGTCAGGCGCTCGACCGGGCGCTCGCGGAGCACTCCCGCCGCACCGCCGAGCGCGGTGAGGCCGAGCAGCGGCTCGCCTCGCTCACCACCCGCCGCGAAATCCTCGACCAAGAGCACGCCGAGCTCACCGCCCGGCTGTCGCGCGCCCGCGGCCCCTACGCCACCGTCGCCGAGCGGCGCACCCGGCTCGCGGCGGACGCCCGGCTCGCGGCGAGCGCCGCCCGGGCCGCCCGCACCGCGCAGGAGTCCGCCCGCGCGCTGAAGGAGGCCGACGCCGACCTGGCCGACGCCGCCTACAAGGCCGGGTTTTCCACGCCCGAGGCGGCGGCCGCCGCCGTGCTTCCGGAAGCGGAGTTGCGGCGGCTGCGGCAGCGGGCGGAGGAATGGCGCCGCGCGGAGGCCGCCGTCACCGCCGAACTCACGGCTCTGGAGGTGCACGAGGCCGCCGCGCAGCCCCCGGCCGACCCCGACGCGGCCCGCCGGGCCGTCGAGACCGCCACCGCCCGGCTGCGTGAGGCCGCCGCCCGCCAGAACGCCGCGCACACCACCTGCGACGCGCTCGACCGGCTGCGGACGGAGGCACTGCGCGGCACCAGGGCGCTCGCCCCGGCCCGCGAGGAGTACGCACGCCTGCGGCGCCTCGCCGACCTCGCCACCGGCGCCGGGGAGAACACGCTGCGCATGGAGCTGGAGACCTATGTGCTCGCCGCCCGGCTGGAGCAGGTCGCGGCCGCGGCCAGCGCGCGGCTGCACCGCATGTCCTCCGGCCGCTACACCCTCGTCCACACCGACGCCCGCGCCTCACGCAACGTCAAGTCGGGCCTGGGCCTGATGGTCGTGGACGCCTGGACGGGCACCGAGCGCGACACCGCCACGCTCTCCGGAGGCGAGACCTTCTTCGCCTCCCTGGCCCTCGCCCTCGGTCTCGCCGACGTCGTCACGGACGAGGCGGGCGGCGCCCGGCTCGACACCCTCTTCGTCGACGAGGGCTTCGGCAGCCTCGACGAGCAGACCCTCGACGAGGTGCTGGACGTCCTCGACGGGCTGCGCGAACGGGACCGCGCCGTCGGCATCGTCAGCCACGTCGCCGAACTGCGGCAGCGCGTCCCCGTCCAGTTGCAGGTCGTCAAGGGGCAGCGCGGGTCAGCCCTGCGCCACCGCACGGCGGGCGAGCGGTGAGGAGTAGACGACGCTCGTCGTCACCGAGCCCAGACCGGAGACCCGGCCGGTGATCTCCTCCAGGTGACGCATCGAACGGGCGGCGACCTTCAGGACGAAGCAGTCGTCCCCCGTGACGTGGTGGGCCTCCATGATCTCCGGAGTCGACTCCAGCAGATCGTGGAACGGCTTGTAGTTGCCGTGCGGGTAGCGGAGCCGGACGAAGGCCAGGATCGGGCGGCCGGTCCGCTCCAGGTCCACCACGGCCGTGTAGCCCGTGATCACCCCGGCCTCCTCCAGCCGCCGGACCCGCTCCGTCACGGCGCTCGGGGACATCGACACGGCACGCGCCAGCTCGGCGTAGCTCGCCCGGCCGTCGCGCTGCAGGGCGTCGAGGATGCGCCAGTCCACGGCGTCGAGGGAATCCACGGTCATACCTCTGACTATCAGGGAAATCCACGGCCGGGCAAAACGGCTGCCGGGGAACGGCCCTTCAGGCGGCCGTCCGCGGCTCGTAGATTGTCCGCCATGACGACACGGACCGCTCCTTCGCACCCCACCGCCACCGGCAACCCCGTCCTGCGCACGCCGCCCGCCGCGCCCGCCGACGCCGCCGCGTACTTCGCCGCGAGCCTCGCCTTCCACACCGACGTGTCCGACGTCGCGGCCGCCCTCGCCACCGCGGCGGAGACCGGCGCCCACCCCGGCTTCGTCGTCGTGGACTCCCGCTCCACCCAGGCATGGGAGCAGGGCCACGTCCCCGGCGCCGTCCACCTGCCCACCGCGGACGTCCCGAGGCTCGCCGCGGCCCTCCTCGACCGCGACGTGCCCGTCGTCGTCCACTGCTGGGGCCCCGGCTGCAACGGCGCCACCCGCGCGGCGCACGCCCTGGCGAGCGCCGGCTACCGGGTCAAGGAGATGCTCGGGGGCATGGAGTACTGGATCCGCGAGGGCTTCGCCCACGAGACGGCGGGCGGCACCGAGCGGCGCCCCGCCGACCCGCTCACCGCCCCCGTGGGCGCGGACGACTGCGGCTGCTGAGGCCGCCGCGGCGGCGGCCTCAGCGCACGACGGCGGCGGTCGGGCGCAGGAACCGGCGGTCCCCCGGCCCGAAGGCGGCGAGCGGCCCCGCGGCCCGCAGGACGACGTCCAGCACGGCGGCGGCGTCGCAGGCGTAATGGCCGCTCGCCCAGGCGGCGTTGGCCTCGACCACCGCCCAGCCGCCGGTGGTGCGGCCGACGTCGACCACGATCGCGCGGGGCAGCTCCGGCACGTCGGGCGCGAAGAGCCGCCCGGCGAAGTCCCGTACCTCGCCCGCCAGCGGGTCGTCGTCCAGCGGCGCCACGTCCAGACCGCCCCGGCTCGCGTAGCGGCTGCCCGTCACCACCTCGCCGTCCAGCAGGAACAGCCGGTACTCGACGGCGAACGCCACGATGTCGCTCACCAGCACGGGAACGTCGTCGTCCACGGCGTCCGGGCCGGGCAGCCCGCTGCCGTCGGGGTACACGCGGGCCGGGAAGCTCTTGTCGTTCGGCGGCTTGACGAAGGCGGGCCTGCGCAGCGTGCGGGCCTCCGCCAGCGTGGTGAACGCGACCTCCCGCCCGACCAGTTCGAACGGCAGCCGGGCCAGCCAGTCCCCTTCCGCCTCCAGCAGCCCGAGGCCCAGTTCCGCCGCCACGGCGTCGGCGAACAGCGGCCCCGCGTACAGCGACGGGCCCACCGCGTCCGCCGCGTCCCGCGGCACCCGCCACGTGGGGAGGGTGCGCGTCGCCATGCCGCGCCCACGGGCGGCCGCGGCCAGCGCGTGGCCGGTGGCGGTCACCCGGGGTGAGAGGAAGAGGGTCCGGGGCGAGGGAACGGTGTTCACGGTCGCCGATGATGGCGCACCCGGCGGGTGACGCGACACCGCATTACGCCGTCGCACCCCGCCCGGCCGGCCGCAGCTCGTACGCCCAGTGGGCGTCCCGGTCCGCGACCCGCCCGAAACCCGCCCGCTCCAGCACCCGTTGCGAGGCGCGGTTGCCCGGATCGGTGGTCGCCACCACGGCGTTCACCCCGGTTCGGCTCAGCGCCCACCGGGACAGCACGAGCACGGCGTCCGTCGCCCAGCCGGCGCCACGCGCGGACTCCGACAGGTCGTAGCCGATCTCCACCAGGCCGTCCGCGGCGGACGGCGGGCCGTGGAAGCCGATGCCGCCGAGCGCGAGGCCGACGTCCGACCGCTGGATCACGAACAGCCCCCACCCCGGGGTGTACACCCCGGCGGCCGCGGCGATCGTCGACATCCCGGCCGCGATGATCGTGCCCTCGCCCGGCCCGCCGTCGATCCACACCAGCCCGGCCGGCTTCCCGTCGGCCAACTGCGCCGCTTCCTCCGGAAGCTGCTCGCGCAGGGTCAGCCGGCCGTGGCTGAGCACCAGACGGCCGTGGACGTGGCTGGCCTGAGGGGTCGTCACGAGGCACCTTCTCGCAGGGGGGACCGGTCGGACCGGTGGGACGGGGCGGTACCGCCCGGCTTGCCGGCCAGGGCGGACAGCGCGGCGGCGAGCGTCGTCACCGACGCGCCTGCGGACAGGTCCGAGACCTGACCGTCGCCCACTTCCACCACCCGCCACCGGCCGTCCTCACGCAGCGCCAGATCGGTGGTCACGAAGGGGCATCCCAGGCCGCTCACCAGGGGGCGCACCGCGTCCACATCCGGAGCCGGACGCAGGTCGGGGGTGTCCGGGTGAGCCGTGACGAGCGCGGGTTCGCCGCCGGTCCACCAGACCCTTGCCTCCCCGACCGCCTCGACGAACGGCTCGAAGGCCCGCACGACGATGCCGCCCGCCAGGTCGTCTCCCTGGAGCGCGGCGAAGCGGGCGACGACCGAGGTCAGGCGTTCGGTGTCCCCGAGCTCGGGGACGTAACAGGCCTCGTCCCACTCGTGCTTGCGGGATTTCACGTAGTCCTTCACCACGGCGGGGCCTTTGCCCAGGGGTGCGGTCGCCTCCGCCAGCGCCGGTGCGCCCGGAGGCTGCCCCTCGGGGTCGAGGGGCAGCCACGTGCTGAGCGGCGTCTGCGCGGCGAGCGTCTCGTACCAGCCGGGCAGCTCGTGCGCCCTGCGGTACTGGTCGGGGGAGGTCATCAGGACGACGCGGCGCTCGGACAGCGCCGCGGACAACGCGGCGTACCGCTCCGCGGACATCATCCATCCCCGGTACCAGGCCGGTCCCGCACCGAAGGGCACCCGTGAGGTGGCGGCAGCGGCGTCGCCCGCGAGCAGGGCGTCGTGGTCCACCAGCGCCACGTCGTGCCCGAGGGCCCGCACGGCCTCGGCCTCGGCCGCGAAGTGCGCGTCCACCCGGCCAGGCCGCAGGGCGTCGGCGCAGAAGACGAACAGCACCCCCATACCCGCACCCTATCCGGCCGGCGCCGCCGTCGACGGGCTACCGGTCATGTGAATGGGGGCCTTCCGAACCCCATGGGCGGCGGCCCGCCGAGGCCCGCCGCCCGTGGGCACCGTCCGCTACAGCTTCGAGAGCTCGTCCACCAGGTCGTCCAGCCCCAGGGAGCCCTGCGACAGCGCGGCCATGTGCCAGGCCTTGAGGTCGAAGGAGTCGCCGTGGGCCTTGCGGGCGGCCTCGCGGCCGGCGAGCCAGGCGCGCTCGCCCAGCTTGTAGCCGATGGCCTGCCCCGGCATGCCGAGGTAGCGGATGATCTCGCTGTCGAGCATGGCGTCGCTGAGACCGTTGTAGAGCCCGAAGAACTCGCGTCCCAGCTCCGGCGTCCAGGTCTCGCCCGGGCGGTACGGGCTGTCCTGCGGGATCTCCAGCTCCAGGTGCATGCCGATGTCCAGGATGACGCGGGTGGCCCGCAGCATCTGCCCGTTGAGGTAGCCCAGCCGGCGTCCCGCGTCCGTGAGGAAGCCGAGCTCGTCCATGAGACGCTCGGCGTACAGCGCCCAGCCCTCCGAGTTGGCGCTGACCTGGCCCAGCGTGGCCTGGTAGCGGCTGAGCCGGTCCGCGACGTACACCCACTGCGCGAGCTGCAGGTGGTGGCCCGGGACGCCCTCGTGGTACCAGGTGCTGACCAGGTCCCAGACGGGGAAGCGCTCACGGCCCAGGGTGGGCAGCCAGGTGCGGCCCGGGCGGGAGAAGTCCAGCGACGGCGACGTGTAGTACGGCGCGGCGGCGCTGCCGGGCGGGGCGATGCGCGACTCGACGCGCTTGACGGGCTCGGCGAGGTCGAAGTGCGTGCCGTCGAGCGCCGCCACGGCCTCGTCCATCAGGCCCTGCAGCCACTCGCGGACCGCGTCGACTCCCTCGATGGCCTCGCCTGCCTCGTCCAGGTGCGCCAGGGCCTCCATCGGGGTGGCGCCGGGCAGCACCTTCTCGGCCTCGACGCGCATCTCGGCCTCGATGCGCCGGAACTCCTCCCAGCCCCAGGCGTACGCCTCGTCCAGGTCGAGGTCCGAGCCCGTCCAGTGACGTGCCCAGCGGGCGTACCGCTCGCGGCCGACGGCGTCCGACGTGCCCTCGACAGCCGGCGCGTAGGTGTCGCGCAGCCAGTCGCGCAGCCCGGCGACGGCGGCGGCGGCCTCGGCGGCGCCGCCGTCGAGCTCGTCCCGCAGGGTCTCGGGGCCCTCCTTCACGAACTGGGCGAACCAGCTCCCGTCCGCGTCCTCGCCCAGCCACTCGCCGAGCTGCTCGATGACGGTGGCGACCTGGTGCGGCCCGGCCGGCAGCTTGCGGGCGAGGCCCTCCTCCAGGGAGGCCCGGTAGCCGGACAGCGCTTCCGGCACGGCGCGCAGCCGCGCGGCGACGGCGGCCCAGTCCTCGTCGGTCGCGGTCGGCATGATCAGGAAGACGTTCCGCACCGCGTGCACCGGCGAGTGCAGGTTGCTGACCGAGCGCAGGCCCTCACCGGCCTCGTGGACGGCGAGCTTCGCGGTGAGCCGCTCGCGCAGCAGCCGTGCGCAGCGGCGCTCGTCGTCGTCCGGCACGTCGGCCGCGTCGATCTCGGCCAGGGTGCGGCGGGTGAGTTCGGCCTTGGCCTCCAGGCCGGCGGGGGAGTAGTCGGGGAGCCGGTCCTTGCCGGTCTGCACCCCCAGGTACGTGGCGGTGATGGGGTCGAGTTCGGTGACCGCGTCGACGTAGGCGTCGGCGATCCGGCGGGGCAGCGCGCTGCCGGTGGTGTCGGGCATGGCCACATCCTGGTACGGAACGGCCCGGTCGTCACCCCTTGACGATCATCTGCCCGGCGCGGGCGGGAGCAGCGGGCCGCAGTCCCAGTGCTGGAAGATCAACCGGGTCTCGACGCGGGCGACTTCGGGCCGCGAGGTGAACTCGTCGACGACCAGCCGCTGCAGGTCGGCGGTGCTCGCGACGGCGACGTGCACGAGGTAGTCGTCGGGCCCGGTGAGGTGGAACAGCGCCCGCGACTCCGGCAGTGCCCGCACCCGTTCCACGAAGGGGCCGATCAGCTCCCGGCGGTGCGGCCGCACCTGCACCGCAAGCAGCGCCTCCAGCGGCCGCCCGAGCCGGGCCGGGTCCACCCGCAGCTCCTGGCCGAGGATCACCCCGCTGCGGCGCAGCCGGCTGACCCGGTCCAGGCAGGTCGAGGGGGCCACGCCGACGGCGGCGGCGAGGTCCTTGTAGGTCGTCCGTGCGTCGTTCTGCAGGAGTCGCAGAATCTCGAGGTCGACCGGATCCAGAAGCACGGAATCGGACATCGGCCGAAACTAGCACGGGCCTTTCCCTTTACGGACCGGGAGCCGTTCAGCATCGGGCCATGGACACGACAGCATCGGCGCACCTCCGCGCCCTCGCCACCGAGGCCGTGCACGCCGGCCGCGAAGACCTCGCCGACCTCGGCCTGCACGCCGTCCCCCTGGACCTGTCCACCACCTACCCCTCCCGGGACAGCCGCGCCGAGGCCGCCCGCCTCGACAACTTCGCCGCCACCGGCGCCGCGCTGACCGGCCCGCCGGTCTACTCCCGGCTCGACAACCCCACCGTGGCCCGCTTCGAGACCGCCCTGGCCAGGCTGGAGGGCGCCGAAGCCGCGGTGGCCTTCGCCAGCGGCATGGCCGCCCTCACCGCCACCCTGCTGGCCCGCGCCTCCATGGGGCTGCGGCACGTGGTGGCCGTCCGCCCGCTGTACGGCTGCAGCGACCACCTCCTGACCGGGGGGCTGATCGGCACCGAGGTGACATGGACCGATCCGGCCGGCGTCGCCGACGCCATCCGCCCCGACACCGGCCTGGTGATCGTGGAGACCCCCGCCAACCCGACGCTCGCCGAGGTCGACCTGAGGGCCGTCGCCCACTCCTGCGGCGAGGTGCCGCTGCTCGTCGACAACACCTTCGCCACGCCCGTCCTGCAGCGCCCCCTGGAAAGCGGCGCCCGGATCGTGCTGCACAGCGCGACCAAGTACCTGGGCGGCCACGGCGACGTCCTGGGCGGGGTCGTCGCCTGCGACGAGGAGTTCGCCCGCGTGCTGCGCAAGGTGCGCTTCGCCACCGGCGGGGTGCTGCATCCCCTCGCGGGCTACCTGCTGCTGCGCGGGCTGTCCACGCTGCCGGTCCGGGTCAGGGCCGCCTCGGCGACGGCGGCCGTGCTGGCCGAGCGGCTGGCCGCGGACCCGCGGGTGGCGAAGGTGCACTACCCGCGGATCGGCGGCGCCATGGTCGCGTTCGAGGTCCAAGGCGATCCGCACGAGGTGATCGCCGGGGTCCGGCTGATCACCCCGGCGGTCAGCCTCGGCAGCGTCGACACCCTCATCCAGCACCCGGCCTCCATCAGCCACCGCATCGTCGACGAGGGCGACCGCCGCGGTGCGGGCGTCAGCGACAGCCTGCTGCGCCTGTCGGTCGGCCTCGAGGACGTCGAGGACCTGTGGGCGGACCTGGACAGCGCGCTCAGCGCAGCCGAGCGCGCGAGCCGGCGGATGCCAGCGAAGCGGTGACGACCAGGGTGCTGTCCTCCACCTGGTAGTCCAGCGGCAGACCCAGGCGGCGCATCGTGGCGACCATCGCGGTGTCGGTCGCCCGGGTCACCGCGTAGACGCTCTCGCATCCCGTGTCGGCGGCCTGGGCGGCCAGGCGGCGCAGCAGTTCCAGACCGATGCCGCGGCGCTGCCAGGCGTCCTCGACCAGCAGGGCGACCTCGGCCTCGTCGCCGTCCCCCATCAGGTGGCCCAGGGCGACGATGCGGCCGGAGCCGGTCCGCGCCGCGAGCGTCCGCCCGAAGCGCGGGCTGAGCAGGTGGGGCAGATAGCGGTCCGCGTCCGCGACCGGCCCGTGGTAACGGCGCGCCAGGGTCGCCGCGGAGCAGCGGGCGTGGAGTTCCCGGGCGGCCTCGAGGTCCTCGGGCCCCGCCGCGCGGACGGTGATCTGCCCGCCCACGGGCGGGAGGGGAGCGGTCCGGCCGATGGCGCCGCCCAGCTGCGCGCCGAGCTCGACCAGTGCGCGGGCCCGTGCGAACTCGGTCGGCGTGAAGGGGAGATGGGCGCGCTCCACGGTGACGGAGCCACCGGCCGGTTCGCGCAGCCGCATGACCGTGCCCTCCAGGGTGTCCCCGGCCGGGTCGGGGCCGGCCATGCCGGGCGGGACGGTCCGCACCGTGCAGCGGCCGAGCAGCTGCCGTATGGCCAGGGGGAGTCCGGCGGCATCCATGGCGGTACGGGTGGCCAGGCCCAGCACCCGGGTCGGGGTGTCGACGAGGTCGTGGGCGTCGGCCCGCTCGATCCAGGTGTCCCGCCCGCCCCCGGCGGCGACCGCCCGCGTCAGGTCGCCCGGCGCGAGCGCGGCCGGCGCGCGGACCAGGAACTCGTCCACGGCGCCCTCGGCCAGGGGGTGCGTCTGGAGCGTGAGGATGTCCACGTCCTGCCCGGCGAGCGCGGCGCACAGGACGGCGAGGCTGCCCGGCGTGTCGCGCACGGTGGTGCGGAGCCGCCACAGCGTGGTCTGCGCGGAGGGCCCGCCCATGGCGGAGACCTTCGCCCGCTCGGTCGCACGGCCCCCGTTCGGGCCGCCTGCGGGTGGGGGCGTGTGAGCATGACGGCGCGCCCACCAGGTGTGGAAGCCGGCGGTCGCGACGAGCGCGGCGGCCGACAGGCACAGCAGGGCCGGGCCGTCGGGGGCGTGTCCCACGAGGTTCGCGACGAGGTCGGCGGTCGCCACGGCCACGAAGAGGGCCGCGAGTTCGATGACGTCGCGGCGCCAGTGGTGCTGCTGCCTCCGAGCGGTTGCGGAGGCAGCGGTCGTGGCGGAGGTCAGATCGCGCATGCAAACACCATGCCGAACGGGTGTTGCGCGGCCACGAACGCGTTGTGACCGGCGGGTAAAGTGTGGTGCCTGGCTCAACTCCCCCCTTCGGCGATTCCGTTCTGCGACAACCGGCGCAGGCACCGGCCGTAGCGGCGCACCGCGGCACGTTGAGTGGCGCGGCTCAGCGGCCCCAGTACACCCACGTACCACGCCCCCGGTCCGCTGAAGGCCGTGACATCCAGCCACACGGTCCCGTCCGGGGTGCGGCTCACCACGAACGCCTCCTCCCCGCGCTCCGGGTGACCGGGGAGCGTCCCGTACGCGAACCCCACGCGCTCCGGGCCGTGCTCCGCCCACACCACCTCGCACGGCGCGCGCAGCGGGCCGATCCGCAGGGTCACCCGCACCCCCGGTGCCGCGTCCGGGGTGCCGGCGGGAATCCGCAGCCCGGCCGCCCGGTGCATCCGCCACCCGATCAGCGCCCGCCCGGCCGCCGCCAGGACCTCGGGGCCCCGGCCGAGCCGGATCCGCTCGTGCAGGCGGCGGAACCCTGGCGGGGTCGGCTCACCGGTTCGTGTCACCCCGACCTGCTCATAGGTGAAGCCACTCGTCACGGCGCGCTCCTCCCGTCGTCCGTCGGGACTCTGCGGAACATCGGCCCCCCGGCCGCCCCGGCCGCTCCCAGGGGGCCCGGACATCGCCGTGCCGCCCTGTCGACCCGCACATGCTAAACCTGCCGCACCGCTCCCGCGCTGCGACGCGGGAAGGCGTGACCACCCCTGCGGCGTCCTCATCGCCCCGGCGCCCAGGGCCGCGGCTTCCACCGCACGCGGGGCGGCGTACCCACCACGCCCCGCGTGACCGGGCCTTGATCAGGCCGTGGCGTGATCATCCCGCAAGCGCACGTGGCCCCCCCGGCACAGGATCGGCCGCTGCGGATCCAGCCGGCCGACCAGCGCGCCGCGCTCGTCCACCAGGAGCGGGGGCGTTCCGGCTCCGGTGTCATGCCGGCGCACGCCACCGGGACGGCCGGTCGGCGGCACCCGCTTTCGGCCCGGCCTCCCAAGCGGCCGGCGGTGACGCGACCAGGGTCAGCCTGCCTGCCGGTGCGGAGCTTCCCCCCCGCAGCTCGACCAGGAGCAGGTCGATGCCCGCTGCGGCGGCGGCCTTGCCGACCTCCGAGGAGAGGGCGATGAGCGCCTTGTAGGCCGCCGCGTGCTGCTCGCCGATGCTGGCGCGCTGGGGGGTGGTCATCCGTTCCTTCGATTCGTTCGTTTCCCGCGTCGTTCCCTCGGGGGACGACGCGGTGGCGGGTGGGGTGTGATCCGGCGGGAGCGGAGTTCGTGACGGTGTCACCGCCCGCGGCGTTGCGGGAGCTGGGACGCCGGGTCGTCGACCTTGAGTTGGTCGCCGGTCTTGGACACGAAGACGACCAGGAGCTTGGCCGGCTCGGTCCGGCTGCTGTTCTCCGTGAGGACGTGGTGGGCTCCCGGCTCCTCGATCCAGGTCCCGCCCTGGTGGTGGGTGGTCACGGGCTTGTCGTCGAGCTTGCTGCGTACGGTGCCCTCGAGGACGTAGGCGAAGACGAACGCCTGACCGTGCCGGTGCGGCCGCGCGCTCGCGTCGGGCGGCAGCTCGACGATCGCCGAGGTGAACGTCTCGCCCTTCACCTGCGGAAGGGCCTGGTGGGTCAGGGGTTTGAGAGTCTCCACAGGGTGTGTCGATGCGGCAGTCTTCGATGCCGCGGCCGTCGCCGCCGCCCGGGAGTGGGCGGGCTCGGCGGAGGTCGAGCAGGCCATGGCCGCGGTCACCGCGGCGATCGCCAGGGCGCCGGCGGCTATGCGGATGCCGATCACGATAGGTCTCCTCCATCAGTTCTGTGTGCGGCGATGATGTGGCCGGCGGTGCCTCACGGCGGCGGGCTGGAGACCGCCGACCACCGACCCGGACGGGCCGTCCCCCGGTTGTGCCGGCCGGATCGGTGAGCCGGGGCCGTCCGGACTCGGCGACGAAGAGGACCGCTCGCCCGTCCGGGCGGCCCGGGTCGGAGCGGGGCACGCTCCGGCGCGGTGACGGCCCGTGCGCCGGCCCCACGGCGAGGGCGACCCGCAGACCCGGTCCGCTCGTGGTGCTGCAAGGGCCTGCGCACCGCCCGAGGCGACGCTCCCCGTGCGGACGTCTCGCACGTCCCGTGGCGACGGTGACGTTCCGGGTCAACTCGGCCAGGGAGCGCCGAGCATGAGCTCGACCGTGGTCGTCCGGCGGAAGCCGGGGACGAAGTGCTCCAGGACATCCGCGTTCACGGTTCCGTTCGTGGTATCCGGGCGCCACTTGAGTCCGTCGACGTAGGCCCGCAGGAACGCGTTCTTGAAGTCGTCGCGCGGATGGGCGGCGGTGATCTCGTCCACCTGGTCGCGGTCGAACTCGTCCAGGTCCAGGCCGAGCACGTCCGTCAGGACCCCGAGACTGGTGAGGGCGATCTCCGGGCCCATGCGGTGGGGAATGCCCGGGGTCGTGTGCAGTGCGATCGCCGTCCACACGACGTCGGCGGCAGCGGCGGGATAACCGCGGTCGAGCATGAACGCGCGTGCGTGGTCGGCCCCGTCGACCTCGAAGCGCTGTTCCGCGTCGGAGAACGGCGTCGAGAGGCCGGTGTCGTGAAACATGGCGGACAGGTAGAGCAGCTCCGGATCGGGCTCCAAGCCGAGTCTGCGCGCGTGCAGGACGCCGAAGACGTAAACGCGCCGGGAGTGGTGGTAGACGAGCGGACTGGTCATCTCCTGCATGACGCGGGTGGCCTCGGCGACCGCCGCCGTCTCAGGTACCTCTACCCCTGCGATGTTCTCGCTCATGACCTCTGTGCTTTCCGATACGCCAGTGCTTCGCACGGACGGTGTGTCCGTCCCCTCCACACTGCCGACCGGTCCGGTTCCCGCGCCGCCTCCGTCCGGACATGAATCACCTGAATCCGGACAACCGGCGCCGGGCGGGCCGCCACGCGGCCCACGGCCCGGGTGTCGGTGGCCCCATGTACGGTCTGCGCATGAAGGGGCAACGGTGGGTGGGAGTACGCCAGCGGGTCGAGGCGCTGGGGGCGGTGCCTGAGGGCGGCACGGTGTTCGGGGCATCCGGGCACCAGTGGGTGGTGGAGGAGCCGCTGACCCGGGACGAGCTCGCCGAACTCGAGGCTCAGCTGGGCGTGCGGCTACCGGAGGAGTACCGGTCCTTTCTGCTCCACGTCGGTGCGGGCGGCGCCGGCCCGGCGTACGGCTTGTTCCCGGTTCGGCGCGTGCAGGGCCGCTGGCGTTGGGAAGGCGACGGCGCGGACCTGGCCGACCTGTCGAGGCTTGCCGAGCCGTTTCCGGACCAGGGCCCGGACCCCGAAGTGCTTGACGACCTCCTCGCCCGACGCCCCGAGGAAGAGGACTTCGACGACATCGAGGACTTCGATGACGCCATCGAGGTGTGGGACGAGCAGTGGGAGGCTGCCATGTTCGCCCCAGAGCGCACCGCAGGTGCCCTCGTGATCTCCCACGTGGGTTGTGCCCTGAGGCAGTGGCTGGTCGTCAGCGGCAGTCATCGCGGCACGATGTGGTCCGACTGCCGGGCGGACGACGTCGACCTTGCGCCAGTCCTGGACGACAACGCCATGCCGGTGAGCTTCGCCGACTGGTACACCGCTTGGCTGGAGAACGCCGAGCGCGCGGCACTGCCGGCATCGTAGGCCCGGTGCATGGTGCCGCTGAGGCCGTACGCGCAGGGACCGTCGGGCCGAGCAGTTCGGTGGTCGGCTAGAGCCGCGCGATGATCGAAGGAAAATGGGTGAGGCTGCGCGCGCTGCGCTCCGACGACGCGGAACATCACCTTCGGTGGCGCAACGACCCGGAGGTGGTCCGCTGGGCCGCGGCCGGCGATCCGAGTTTCGGCCCCGTCACGGCAGAGGCGGTCCGACTCGGCTTCGACACGATGCCGCGCCTGAGCCCGAGAGAGTCAGCCGTGTTCACGGTCGAGGACCTGGCAGGCGGACGGGTGATCGGCATGGCTGACTACCGGGACCTGGACCCGTACGCCCAGGTGGCAACGCTGGGAGTCACCATCGGTGAGCGTGAGTTCTGGGGGCGCGGCTACGGCAGTGACGCGCTGAGGCTGCTCGTCGACCACCTGTTCGGCGCGTACGGCCTGAGTCGTCTGGAACTGGACACCTGGAGCGGCAACGAACGCGCCGTGCGCGCCTTCACCAGGCTGGGTTTCCGCGAGGAAGGCCGACGCCGCTCGGCGGTGCTGGTGGAGGAGATGCGCTACGACGGCGTGCTCTTCGGGATGTTGCGCGAGGAGTGGGCGAGCCCCGTGTGACGGTCTGGCCGCGGCGTGCCTCGTTCCAAGGCGGCCCTGATGCGCGCGCCGATCCGCTGGGCCTCGCGCGGTGTCCCCATGGGGGAAGCGGCCCGGCTGACCGAACGCCCGGCGGCGCCCGCGCGCCCCGGGGTTCGAGACGTACACGCCAAGGGCTCCTGGCCGGCAATGCCTGGGGCCGGTACGACGTCCCGGCCCCAGGCATTGCCGGCTGCTGCTGCTCGTGGTGGATCAGTGCCGGCCGTGGCCGCCGTCACTACGACGGCGTTGGAGCGTGAACTTCTCGAAGACCGACAGCTCACCTGTGGGCGTGATGATGTTGTAGTAGGTGACGTGGATGCGGGTCATGTCACCGGGGTGACGGCCCGGGTCGACGGAGAACTCGGCGAAGCCGTACGGATGCTCCGCGTCACGGACGCCGATCCAGACCGCGGTCTCCTTCTCCTTGACCGAGTTGTACTTGCCGACGCGCTCCATCTGGACGTATGCCGAGTGATGCCCGTGACCGTCGGCGTCGTCGGTGGTGAAGCTGTTGTTGGTGATGCCTGACACGCCGCCACCGCCGAGGACCATGTGCGTCGTGCCGTGCGCACTGTCGATCACATCGAGTGCGGTCTGGCTCGGGTTCGGTGTGAGGGTGACGCTGCCGGGGACGACGCCACGCACCGCCAACGAGCGCTCGTAGTCGTGCTCGTGGCCACAGACCACCAGGTCGACGCCGTACTTGTCGAACAGCGGGCCGTACGCCGCGCGGAGCGCGACATCAGGGCCGTTCGCGGCGGTCGCCGAGCTGATCATCACCTGGTGCATGCAGACGACGATCCAGTCGATGTCCTTCGAAGCCCGTGCCGACTTGAGCTCCTTCTCCAGCCAGGCGAGCTGCCGACCGCCGGAGTAGCCCTTGATGTAGATGTCGCCGCCCTCCTGCAGGGCGATGTCGTCGTTCTGCAGGGCGATCACCTTCACCCCGCCGACCGTGAAGGAGTACCAGAGGTTGTCGAGCTCGGGCTGGGTCTCGGTCGAGGGCAGCTCGAAGTAGGTCTGGTACGCGTCGAGACCGAGCTTGCCGTTGGCCAGCTCGATCTCATGGTTGCCCGCGCACGGCATCCACGGACGGAACCGCGCTGAGCGGCTGTTGTTGGTGAGGAAGTCGCGCCAGACGCGTACGCGGTCGGGCCCGGTGTTGGCGTAGCAGAGGTCACCGTTGAGGAGGTGGAACAGCGGGCCGACCTTCTCGACGCCGGTGACGATGTCCGCGGCGGCGGGCGTGGCGTTGGGCTCGAAGTCCCGGCCCGAGGCGTCGGCCGGGTTCGCTCCGGTCTTCCACGTCACGCCGGGCGCACCCTGGTCGCCGAAGCTGGTGAAGGTGAACGGAGCTCGGCCGGACGGCGCCGTGTGGAAGGTGCCGGCATCGGGGGTCGCGCCGTCGTGCTGGGCCGCGTACAGGTAGTCGGTGTCGGCCTTGAGCTTGCTGATCAGCGCGTGATGGACCCAGACGGTCCGCCCGGAGGTGCCGTCCACGTAGGTCTTCGTCGTCGCGCGCACGGTGGAACCGAAGCCTCCACTCAGCGTGCCGTAGACGACCCGGGGGTTCTTGACGGCCGCGTCGGTGACCCAGGAGACGACCATCTGGCTGCGTGGGTCGGCGCCGAAGGTCAGGTGCAGGCCCTGGACGGGGGTGGTGGCCGAGCCGGTGGCGAGACCGGTGACTTCCGATTGCGCAGGGACCGCCTCGGCGGTTCCGGCGCCGAGGACCAGTGGTCCGGCGGCGGCGCCGGACACTGTCGCGCCGAACAAGCCGAGCGCGTTGCGACGAGAGATCCTGGTTTGCTTGGGTTCTTCCGACATTCAGGGGCCTTTCGCGTCGTCGGGTGCAGTCGCACACCGACCGGTCAGCAGCGCTCCGGACCTGATGGCGGGCTGCGGAAGGTCAGTGGTGCGCGCACTCACGGACGCTAGGAAGCACGGTCGACCGGAGGGGTGAGACAGGCGTGAACGGCAGATGGCGGTCACCGCAACGGACGGCCGTCACCGGCGGCCTGGCCCTGCCTTGGCTCGCCTTGGAGCCTCGGGGAGTCTCGGGCGCGCTCCCGTCGCGCTGGCGCTGCTCCACGTCGGCCCGCCGGACGGGACCGAGGCGGACTGCGGCGGACCATCGCCTTCGCCGAGGAGCACCGCGCCGAGGAGCGGAGGGCTGCCCGGCTCGCCGACGCGATCACCTCGCAGGCCCGCCACACCGCCGCGCACGGCGACGCCGGGACCGCGGCCGGGCTCCTCGCGCGCCGCCCGCCTTCGACTGGAGGCCGCGCTCCCCCGATACGCCGCCGAGCCGGAGGCGCTGCCGGCCGACCTCTGCCTCCAGCGGGACGGCCACGCCACCGCGGAGGAGTCCGCCCGTGCCGCGCCGGAGCACCGCGCCGCCACCCTGCGCCCGGTGCGGCGCGCCCATCTGCACATCGTTCTCGGCGCCGCGCTCGCCGCCCGCGGCGCCGACGCCGAGGCCGCCGACCACGCCTTGAACGGCGCTCACCGGGCCGACGACGGCGACGCGTCCGATCAGCTCGGCGCCTGGTCGCGGCTGGTGCTCGGCGGGGCGCTGCTGCGCCAGGGCAGGGCCGCGGAGTCCGCGACCGTCCTGGAGACCGCCCTGCCCGACCTGGTGCGCGCTCACCACGACGGCAGGTCGTCCAGACCCGCTGGTGGCTGGGCGAGGCCCTGTGCGACAGGGACGAGCCGCGCGCCGCCGCCGAGCGGTCCTGCCGCCGCGGAGATCGCACAGGGCTGGGAGGAGCAGCAGGACCGCGCCGTCCTCGCGAACCTCGCCGCCGGCAGTCGGGAGCGGGCGGGCCTGGCCGGCGAGGCCGCGCAGGCGTGCACCCGCGCCGGTGAGCTCTGGCGCGCCTTGGAGCGACCTGTTCTTCTGGTCCCCGCCCTGCGGGCCAGGGCCAGGCTCAGCCTCCACGACGACCGGGCCGGCCTCGAAGCGGGCCGCTCGGCGATGGCCGAGGCGGCGGCGGTCGCCGAGGAGGCACCGGCCGCGGCCCGTGCCTTTGGGGAGGAGGCGGCCGCGGCGCACCTGCGCGCCGAACTGGCGGGGACCCACAAGCAGACCGGCGAACTGATCGTCCGCGCGTGCCCCGGCGAGCCCGGTGAGGACGACGCGGACGGCTCGGCGCGCGCCGCGTACGAGGAAGGCCTGGCCTCTCCGCAGTGCGCGATCGCCGCCTTCGACCCGGGTCCGGCGCGCAGCGCGGTCCGGCTCACGGCCGCCTGGCTCGAGGCCGATCCGGGGCGGCGGGCCGCGGCGGAGCGGGCCCGGGCAGTGATCGCCCGCTACACGGAGTCGCGGGAGGACGGGGAGGACGAGGTCGCCGCACAGCGGCTGACCGAGGCGCGCTTCGTGCTCGCATACGCCGGCGAGCGGGCCGCGGGGCCGCGGGAGGCGCAGGTCGGGGAGGTAGGGCGGTCAGGCGGCGTGCTTCGACCGAGAAGGACGGGGACCGGGCGGGTTAGTCTGAATGGTGGCTTCTCTTCCCGGCATGTGAGGAGGCCACCGTGACAGCTGACGTCCTCCGGTCCGAGTTCCCGCCGTCCGACGGCCGGTACCTGCCGATCTCCGCCCACGGGCTCATCGGCGACCTGCGCAGCGCCGCGCTCGTCGGGACGAACGGGACGATCGACTGGTACTGCTCCGGACGCTTCGACGCCCCCAGCGTCTTCGCCTCCATCCTCGACGCCGACCGGGGAGGCAGCTTCGAGTTGGCAGCGAACGTGCCCGCGCGCACGAAGCAGTTCTACTTCCCCGACACCAACGTGCTGATCACCCGGTTCTTCGCCGAGGACGGCATGGGCGAGGTACAGGACTTCATGCCGGTCGTCGACGACGGCCACGAGGCGGACCGGCACCGGCTGATCCGCCGCGTGGTCTGCGTGCGGGGCGTGCTGCCGTTCCGGATGCGGGTGGCGCCGCGCTTCGACTACGGCACCGTGGCGCACACCGTGCAGATGAACGGGATGCAGGCGCTCTTCGCCACCCCCGCCCAGACCCTCGCCCTGACCTGCTCGGTTCCGCTGGAGAACGACGGCCGGGACGTGTGGGCCGAGTTCAAGCTCTCCGAGGGCGAGACCGCGGTCTTCGCCCTGGACCAGGTCGGTGACGGTGTCGGGCCCCGGGGCTGCCCGCTGACCGAGGCGGAGGACCAGTTCGAGAAGACCGTGCGCTACTGGCGGCGCTGGCTGTCCAAGTCCAAGTACCGGGGACGCTGGCGCGAGATGGTGCATCGGTCCGCGCTGACCCTGAAACTGCTGACCTACGCGCCGACCGGCGCCATCGTCGCCGCCCCCACCACGAGCCTTCCCGAGCGCATCGGCGGCGAGCGCAACTGGGACTACCGCTACGTCTGGATCCGCGACGCCGCCTTCTGCGTCTACGCGCTGCTCCGGCTGGGCTTCACCGACGAGGCCGAGGCCTTCATGAACTTCCTGTCGGAGCGCGTCTGCACGGGCGACACGGGCTGCACCACAGGCCCCCTGCAGATCATGTACGGCATCGACGGCCGCTCCGAGCTGCCCGAGCGGGAGTTGCCCCACCTGGAGGGCTACGCGGGCTCCGCGCCGGTCCGGGTGGGCAACAACGCCGTCCACCAGCTCCAGCTGGACATCTACGGGGAGCTCATCGACTCGCTCTACCTCTACGACAAGTGGGGCAAGCCGGTCTCCAGCGCCCACTGGGACACCGTCTGCGAACTCGTGGACTGGGTCTGCGACAACTGGGACCAGCCCGACGAGGGCATCTGGGAGACCCGCGGCGGCCGCAGGAACTTCCTGTACTCCCGCGTGATGTGCTGGGTGGCGATCGAGCGCGGCATCCGCATGGCGAACCACCGCGGCCTGCCCGCCAACCGCGAGCGCTGGTACGGGGCCCGCGACGCCATCTACCGGCAGATCATGACGAGCGGCTGGTCGCAGAAGCGCGGCGCGTTCACCCAGTGCCAAGGAGAGGACGTGCTGGACGCGTCGGTGCTGATGATGCCGCTGTCCAAGTTCATCTCGCCCACCGACCCCCGGTGGCTGTCGACGCTCGACGCCCTCGGCAAGGACCTGGTCTCCGACTCCCTGGTCTACCGCTACGACCCCGCGGCGAGCCCCGACGGCGTCCCCGGCGACGAGGGCACCTTCTCCATCTGCTCCTTCTGGTACGTCGAGGCCCTCACCCGCGCCGGGCGCGAGGACGAGGCACGCCTGGCCTTCGAGAAGATGCTCACCTACGGCAACCACCTCGGCCTGTACGCCGAGGAGATCGACCGCGCCGGCGAGCAGCGCGGCAACTTCCCGCAGGCCTTCACGCACCTGGCCCTGATCAGCGCCGCCTTCAACCTGGACCGGGCGCTCGGCTAACGGGCGGCGCCCGTGGCGTGGCGGACCCACACGTTGGGCTCGACGTACACGGCGTGGTCGTGGGCGGTGTCGTAGTGCACCGGCACCAGCGCGCCGGGCACCTCGACGGCGCCGTCACGGTCGAAGGGGAGCCCCGTCCAGCGCCGCCACCGAGGCGGCACCTGCCAGGCGGGCTCCGCCGCGGCATCCCCTCTGCGTGGCGCCCCGCGGCTCCGTCCGAACGGGCCACGCCGTGCGACCTCCGGTGGCGCTCGGTCGCGGGCGTGCGCCACGTCACACCGGGGACCCGGAGCGGGCGGGAACTCCCTTGCCCCGCCGGTAGTTCGACAAGTACGGGCCGAGCGCGGAGCGCCGGCCCGGCCAACGGCCCCGACCGGGGGCCCCCGTCCCGGTCGGGGTCTTCATCGTGAGGCCCAGGGAGGCCGCGCCTGCCCCGCGGGGGGCTACACCCCCAGCGCCTGCTCGATCGGGTGGATCGCGAAGTAGACGGCGAACAGCGCCGACACCGCCCACAGCAGCCAGTGCACCTGCCGGGCCTTGCCCAGCACGGCCTTGAGCAGGACGAAGGCGATGAAGCCGGCGCCGATGCCGTTGGTGATCGAGTAGGTGAAGGGCATCACGGCGATCGTCAGGAAGGCGGGGACCGCGATCTCGAAGTCGTCCCAGCCGATGTTCTTGACCTGGGTCATCATCAGGAAGCCGACCGCCACCAGCGCCGGCGCCGCCGCCTGCAGCGGCACGATGGTCAGCAACGGGGCCAGGAAGAGGGCCACGGCGAACAGGCCGCCGGTGGCCAGGTTGGCGAAGCCGGTCCGCGCTCCCTCGCCGACGCCCGCCGCCGACTCTATGTAGGCCGTGTTCGAGGAGGCCGAGGCCGCGCCGCCCGCCACGGCCGCGGCGCCGTCGACGAGCAGCACACGGCCCAGGTGGGGGACCTTGCCCTCGTCGTCCAGCAGACCGGCCTCCGCCGTGATGCCGACGACCGTGCCCATGGTGTCGAAGAAGTCCGACAGGATGAGGGTGAAGACCAGCAGCACCACCGTGATGAAGCTGACCTCGGCGAAGGCCCCGAAGAGGCTGAAGTGCCCCAGCAGCCCGAAGTCCGGCGCGGCGAACACGTCGTCCGGCACCTTGGGCGTGGTCAGCCCCCAGCTCTTCACGTCCGCGACCGCGTCGACCACGACGGCCAGCACCGTCATGGCGATGATGCTGATCAGGATCGCGCCCTTCACCTTCCGGGCCAGCAGGGCAATCGTCAGCAGCACGCCCACGCAGAAGACGAGCACCGGCCAGCCCGACAGCGCACCGCTCCCGCCCAGCTGCACGGGCACCGTGGTGTTCGCGGCGTCCGGGATCCGGGTGACGAAGCCGGCGTCCACGAAGCCGATGAAGGCGATGAACAGGCCGATGCCCGCGCTGATCGCCTGTTTGAGCGGCTGGGGTATCGCGTGCATCACCGCCTCGCGCAGCCCCGTCACCACCAGGAGGCAGATCACCAGGCCCTCGATGACGATCAGGCCCATCGCGTCGTCCCAGCTCATCAAGGGCGCGATCTGGAAGGCGACCACCGCGTTGAGGCCGAGCCCCGCCGCGATGGCCAGCGGCAGGTTGCCGGCGACCCCCATCACGATCGTCATGACCGCCGCCACCAGCGCGGTGGCGGTGACCAGTTGACCCGTCGACAGGACGTGGCCGAACTTGTCCTTCGCGCTTCCCAGGATGATCGGGTTCAGCACAAGGATGTACGCCATCGTGAAGAAGGTAGCGAAGCCGCCGCGGACCTCGCGGCCGAGGGTCGACCCGCGCTCCCCGATACGGAAGTAGCGGTCCAGTGCGTTTCGCGGTGGCGGGGGCGGCGAGCCCTTCGCGACGTCGGTGGCCTGAGCGGACATGGTGCTCCTCGGAGTCGGTGCAACAACCGGGCAACCTGCTGGAGGCTGGATTGTGTACTCACTGACGTCCGCTCGGGTTTTGAATCCGTTTCCTTGTGTTAACAAATCAGCACCGTCCAGCGCCCAACCGGCGGACCGCACGCCGAAGTCGGCATCCTCGTCCATCTCGACGCGGCACGTCCGCAGGTCCGTCCGCCCACTCGTCCGCGCGTCCGCCGTCCGCCCGCCGAGGGCACGGATCCACGTACGTCGCCTCAGCCCAGTGGCTGTGGCCGGTTCTCGAGTGCCGCCAGGCAGGCGGCCAGGGGGCGGTCTGGGGGCTCGCCTTCGGAGGCGCGGCCACGCTCTTCCGGTCCGCGACCACGAGCGCGGCGGGCAAGGCGGCGGCGGACGTGGCCCAGTCCATGCTCGTGACCATGTGGAACATCGGCGTCGCGGGCGGCGGCGCCATCGGGGGCGCCCTCCTCGCGCGGCTCGGCGCGCGGTCACCGACGTGGGCGGTGCTCGCCCTGCTGGTCCCGTCCGCGGTCGCGGTCGTCCGGGCGAAGGGGCATGCCTTCCCCTCCTCGGCCGTCCGTGCGGCACGCGAGTCCATCGGAACCACGCGCGGCCGCCCGGAGGGCGGACGCCGAGGTCGCGCCGGCCGCCGGCATGCTCCGGCGGCGGGCTACAGACCGCCGGCGACGCGGAGCACCGCGCCCGTCGTGTAGGAGGCGTCCGCCGACATCAACCAGGCCACGGCGCCGGCGACCTCGTCCGGCTCCCCGGGCCGCCCCATGGGCACGCGGTCCCGGTTGCGCCAGGGCCGCTCGGGGTCGCCCATCGCGGCGTGGATGTCGGTGACGATCATGCCGGGCTGCACGGAGTTGACCCGTACGCCCTCCTCCGCCAGCTCCTTGGCGAGGCCCACGGTCATCGCGTCGACCGCCGCCTTGCTGGCCGCGTAATGCACGTACTCCCCGGGGGCGCCGAGCGTCGCGGCGCCGGAGGAGATGTTGACGATCGAGCCGCCTCGGCCGCCGTGGCGGGTGGACATCGCCAGTGCCGCGCGCCGCGCGCACAGGATCGCGCCCATCACGTTGACGTCGATCACCCGGCGCATGACGTCGACCGGGGTGTCGGTGAACCGGCCCAGCGGGCCGGTGACGCCGGCGTTGTTGACCAGGCCCGTCACCGCGCCGAGCCGCTCGCCCACCGTGTCGAAGAGCGCGTCCACCTGCCCGGCGTCGCTGGTGTCGACGCGCACCACGGCGCAACGGGCGCCCGCGTCCCGCACCTTGTGCGCGACGTCCTCGGCGGCGCCGGCGTCCTTCTCGTAACCGATGCCGACGGCGTGCCCCTCGTGGGCCAGCCGCAGGGCGACCGCCGCGCCGATGCCGCGGCCCCCACCGGTGACCACCGTGACCGAACCCATGCCGGCTCCCTCCCTCGACGTGATCACGAACGCTATCAGCGGGTGAACGGTCAGCGGCGGCGTGACCACCTCATGCACGGCCCGCGTCGGCCGCCCACCTCAGCCCGCGGCGGGTGCGGGCCCGGATTGGTCTTGACCAAGCCGGAGGGCCGCTCTATCGTCCCGTGGTAGTGCAAGGACCTTTAATAAAGAGCCGTTCGGAAACAAACCTGCACAAACCCCGGACGGCGCGGGCGCGATCGCGGAGGACAGGGTGGGGACCACGCAGCTCGAGAAGGTGCCGGAGCCCAAGTACTGGCACCTCAAGACCGTGCTCATGGACGCGCTCGACTCCGAGTTCGAGGTCGGGGAGATCCTCCCCAACGAGCGCGAGCTCGCCTCCCGCTTCGGTGTCGCCCGGGCCACGCTGCGCCAGGCACTGGAGCAGCTGGAGCTCGAAGGCCGCCTCCAGCGCCGCCGCGGGGTCGGCACCACGGTCGCCCCGCCCCGCGTGGGCGTCTTCGTCGGCCCCACGAGCGGTTCCTGGCCCGGGGCCGCGGACGACGCCTGGCTCACGGTGGGCTGCGTCGAGGCCGCCGCTCCCGCCGCCGTCGCCCACATGCTCGGTACGGGTGCCGACGAGCCGGTGCACACCGTCCGCCGGATCCGCTCGATGGGCGGCCAGTCCGTCGCCACCGAACTCCTCTACGTGCCCGGGGCCTCCGTCCCCGGCCTCCCCAGCGACCTGACGCCGACCGACCACGTCCCGGCCGTACTGCGGGAGTTGCACACCCTCGGTCTCGACGGCGAGGACCGGGCCGTGGAGCTCGGATCGGCCCGCGCCGAGGACGCCAAACAGCTCGACCGGCTGCCCGGAGCCCCCGTGCTGGTCGTCACCACCCGCTACGTCAGTGGCGGGCGCGTCACGGCGGTCGCCGTCGCGACCTACCGCGCCGACACCTGCCGGCTGACCTTCGGCGACAGCGGCGCGATGGAGATCACCCACCAGGGGCAGGAGCGGCACGCCGCCGCGTCGTGACCGCGAGGCCGCCGCGGGGCGCACCGCGTGCCGCGTGCGGTCAGGTCAGTAGGAGCGCCCGGTGTTGGCGTCCCTCGCGCCGCCGGGGCCGGAGGGCACGGGCAGCGGGTGCCCGGGGCATCGGACGTCCTGGTCGCCGGTCGCGCCGGACACCAGGTAGCGGTCCACGCGCGCGGTGACGCACTCGTTCCAGATGCTGATCAGGCCGTGCGAGCCGCGGCCCTCCTCGGTGATCATCCGCGAGCCCGGCAGCCTGCGGTGCAGCTCCACCGCGCCGTCGTACGGTGTGGCCGCGTCCCGTTCCGACTGGACGATCAGCACGGGCGGCAGCCCCGCCCCGGGGTGCGCCCCGACGTCCACCGCCCGCCCGCCCTCGACGGGCCACGAGGCGCACGGCAGGTTGAGCCAGGCGTTGGCCCAGGTCTCGAAGGGACGCCTGCGCGCCACGCGTTCGTTGTCGCGGTCCCACACGTTCCAGTCGCGCGGCCACGCCGCGTCGGAGCACTCCACGGCCAGGTAGACCGCCTCGCCGTTCTCCTCGTCCTTCGCATCCCCGGGATCGGGTGCGGCCGCGGCGACCAGCGGGCCGTCGTCCCCGCGCAGGTAGCGCGAGAGCAGGTGGGCGAACGGCACCCAGCGCTGGTCGTAGTAGGCGGCCTGCACCGCCGCGGAGTGCAGTTCCCCGGGGCCCACCGTGCCGGCCGGGCGCCTGCCCAGCATCCGCATCGCCCGGTCGAAGCTCGCCTGCACGCGGCCGGGCGTGCCGCCGAGGCCGTACACGGCGTGGTGCCCGGCCGCCCAGGCGCGCCAGTCCGCCCAGCGGTGCTCGAAAGCGACGTCCTGGGCGAGGTTGGCGCCGTACCAGACGCCGCGGGGGTCGGGGTTGACGACGCTGTCCGCCACCATGCGGCGCACGTGCGAGGGAAAGAGGGTGGCATAGACGGCGCCCAGGTAGGTCCCGTACGAGACGCCGTAGTAGTTGAGGCGCGGCTCGCCCAGGGCCGCGCGGATGACGTCGAGGTCCCGTGCCAGGTCCGCGGTGCGCATGTTCCGCAGCAGCGCCCCGCCCCGCGCACCGCAGGCCCCGGCCTTGCGCCGGGCCTCCGCGCGCTGGGCGGCCTTCACCGCGGCGGTGGGCCGGCGCGGGTCCAGGCTGGGGGCCTTGTGGTGACGCGCCGGGTCCTGGCAGGACAACGGGGAGGAGTGGCCCACGCCGCGCGGGTCGAAGCCCACCAGGTCGTACGTCCTGGCCGCGGTCTCCCACACCTTGCGGGTGACCCCCGCCACGCCGGGCCGGCCCACGCCGGGGAACCACAGCCCGGACGCACCGGGACCGCCGGGGTTGAACACCAGGGCCCCCTGCCGGACGGAGGCCGGGCCCGCCGCCCGCAAGCGGCTGACCAGCAGGCTGATCGTCGCCCCGCCCGGCTCCGCGTAGTCCACCGGGACGCGGACCCTGCCGCACTGCACGGGCGCCGTCAGGCCGCTGTCGGAGGGACAGGCCCCGAAGACGATCCCGGTGACCCCGGCCGCCCGGGCCGCCACCGCGGCCCCGGCCATCCGCAGCCGCTCGCCGACGGCGGGCTCCGAAAGGGGCGCGTCCGGGGGCTCCGGGAAGTGCGCGGCGGCAGGGGCGGTCGCCGCGCCGGCCGTGAGCACCACGGACACTGCCAGGACCACTGCTCGCCGCACGCGGACGCCCTTTCGCCGGCCGCGCCCCCCCCGCGCGGCACGCTCGTCGATGCGACGGATCGTCGGCTGGTCGGACAACCCCGCAAAGCAGGCAGGCCGATGAACAGCGGAATTTCGCCCGTATTGCCCTGGCGGGCCCCCGTGGTCCGCCGCCTGGCGGCTCAGCGGCCCAGCAGCGAGGTGCGGGCCACTGCGAACAACTGCTCCTCGACATGGTCGAGCGCGAGCCGCAGGGCCCCCGTCGCGACCGCCTCGTGGCCCAGCACCGACAGCGCGACCTGCGGCGGCCGCAGGCAGTAGCGCGACAACTCGGCGCGCAGCGGCTCGAGCACCCCGTCCAGTCCGGCCGCCCATCCGCCGATCACCACCAGCTCCGGGTCGATCGCCAGCACCAGCGCCGCCACGTCGTGCACCAGGCGCTGCAGGAAGCGGTCGACGGCCTCCCGTGCCTGGACGTCCCCGGACTTCGCGAGCGCGAACACCTCGGCCACCGCCGACTCGTCCAGCGGGTGCAGCGGCGTCCCCGTCGTGGACAGCAGCCGCTCCGGCCGCGCCTCCCGGCCGAGCAGGTGCAGCGCCCCGATCTCCCCGGCCGCCCCGCCGAAGCCGCGGTGCAGCCGGCCCCCGATCAGAGAGCCGGCCCCCGGGCTCAGCCCCGCCAGCACGAAGACCACGTCATCGGTGCCGACGGCCGCTCCCTTCCAGTGTTCGGCGACGGCGGCGGCGTTCGCGTCGTTCTCCACCAGGACGGGGCAACGGAACGACCGGCGCAGCCGCTCGCCCAGCGGCAGTCCCGTCCAGCCGGGCAGGGCCGTGCTCAGGCGCACCGCGCCGTCGGTCTCCACGATCCCCGGGCTGCCCACGCCGACCGCCCACAGCGTGCTGCGGGCCACACCGGCCTTGCGCAGCAGCTCGGCTACCAGGCCCCGGACCCGTTCCAGGCGCTCCTCGGCCGGCAGCGTGTCGGCGACGTCGTGCGTCAGCGTCCCGAGGACCCGGCCGCTCAGGTCCGACAGCAGCGCCCGCATCTGCCGCGCCCCGATCTCGACGCCCAACAGGTGCCCCGCCTCCGCGTGGAAGCGGAACCTGCGCGCCGGACGGCCCTGCCTGCGGGCGTCGGCGGGCTCCTGCGGAGCCTCCACCACCAGGCCCGACTCGGACAGGCCCTCGATCACGCCCTCGACGGTGGGCCGTGACAGCCCCGTCGTCCGCACCAGTTCGGTCAGGCTCACGGCGGGCGCGCCGCGCAGGGCATGGAGCACCACCGCGGAATTGATCCGCCGGAGCAGAGACGGGTCCCCGCCGGTGAGCCGCCCCACCCTACGTCCTCCCAGCTCGTACGCGTATTGGCCGGATCGTACCCGCCCGGGCGTCCTGGCGGCGAGGGGCAGCGGCGCATGGTTACTGAGTCGATGTCACGGCCGAGGGCGGCGAGCGGGGTCGCGGACGCGCCGGGCGGCCGCCGTGCCGGCGCGGCCTCAGGCCCGCGCCGCGGCGCGCAGGCGGCCGAACTCCTCCGCCATCGCCTGCGTCGACCAACCCGCGTTCAGGCCACTGGGGTTGGGCAGCACCCAGACGCGTGTCACACCGATCGTGCGGTCCTGGGGGCCGATCTTCGCGCGAGGCTCGGCGAAGGCGACGCGGTACGCCGTGACGCCCACGACCGCGAGCCAGCGCGGTGTGTACCGCTCCACGGTCGCCGTCAGCAGCCGTCCGCCCTCGATCAGTTCCGCGCGGGTCAGTTCGTCGGCGCGGGCGGTGGCCCGGGCGACGACATTGGTGATCCCCAGCCCGTACGTCAGGAGTCCGTCCTGCTCCGCCGGGTCGAGCCGGCGCGGGGTGAAGCCGGAGGCGTGCAGCACCGGCCAGAATCGATTGCCGGGGCGGGCGAAGTGCCGGCCGGTGGCTGCCGACAGCAACCCCGGGTTGATGCCGCAGAAGAGGACCCGCAGGCCGTCCGCGATCACGTCGGGGATGACGCGGTCGCGGGCGGCCTCCAGTTCGTCCTGGCTCGGGCGGGGCCGGCGGGCCGTGGTCAGAGGATGGCCCCGGGGGCGTAGGCGGCCGCCTGCGGGTAGCGGCCGGCGACCTCGCCGATCCGCCGCACTACCTCGGCGACCTGGTCCGCGGCCGCGCCGGTGAAGGACAGGCGGTCGGCCATGAGCGCGTCCAGCTGGGCGCGGTCGAGCGGGATGCGCTCGTCCTCGGCGAGCCGGTCCAGCAGCTCGTTGCGCTCGGCGCCCTTCTCCCGCATGGCGAGCGCGGAGGCGACCGCGTGCTCCTTGATGACCTCGTGCGCCAGCTCGCGGCCGACGCCGGCCCGCACCGAGCCCATCAGCACCTTGGTCGTGGCGAGGAACGGCAGGTAGCGGTCGAGTTCGCGGGCGACGACGGCCGGGAAGGCGCCGAACTCGTCGAGCACCGTCAGGAAGGTCTCCAGCAGGCCGTCGAAGGCGAAGAACGCGTCCGGCAGGGCCACCCGGCGCACCACGGAGCAGGAGACGTCGCCCTCGTTCCACTGGTCGCCGGCCAGCTCGCCCACCATCGAGGCGTAGCCGCGCAGGATGACCGCCAGGCCGTTGACGCGCTCGCAGGAGCGGGTGTTCATCTTGTGCGGCATCGCCGAGGAGCCGACCTGGCCGGGCTTGAAGCCCTCCGTGACCAGCTCGTGGCCGGCCATCAGGCGGATCGTCTTGGCGAGTGAGGACGGGGCGGCGGCCAGCTGCACCAGCGCGGTGACGGCGTCGTAGTCCAGCGAGCGCGGGTAGACCTGGCCGACGGAGGTGAAGACCTCCGAGAAGCCGAGGTGCGCCGCGATCCGGCGCTCCAGCTCGGCGAGCTTGCCGGCGTCCCCGCCGAGCAGGTCGAGCATGTCCTGCGCGGTGCCGACCGGGCCCTTGATCCCGCGCAGCGGGTAGCGGCCGAGCAGGTCCTCGACCCGGGCGAAGGCGACCAGCAGCTCGTCGGCCGTGGTCGCGAAGCGCTTGCCGAGGGTCGTGGTCTGGGCCGCCACGTTGTGCGAGCGGCCGGCCATGACCAGCTCCGCGTGCTCGGCGGCGAGCCGGCCCAGCCGGGACAGGACGGCGACGGTGCGGTCGCGGACGTGCTCCAGGGAGAGCCGGATCTGCAGCTGCTCGACGTTCTCGGTGAGGTCGCGCGAGGTCATCCCCTTGTGGACGTGCTCGTGCCCCGCGAGGGCGTTGAACTCCTCGATGCGCGCCTTGACGTCGTGCCGGGTGACCTTCTCCCGCTCGGCGATCGACGCCAGGTCGACCTGCTCCAGCACCCGCTCGTAGTCCGCGACGGCCTGGTCGGGCACCTCGATGCCCAGGTCCTTCTGGGCCCGCAGCACGGCCAGCCACAGGCGGCGCTCCAGCACCACCTTCTGCTCGGGGGACCACAGGGTGGCGAGCTCCGCCGAGGCGTAGCGGCCGGCCAGGACGTTGGGGATGCGGGGCTTGGAAGTCACGTAGCGAGAGTCTACCTGCCGCCCATGGCGCGCGTTCACCTCCGCCCGCCTCCGTGAGGGCGGGGAAAGTCCAGGTCAGGTGCGGTGGGCGAGGGGTCGGCGGCGGCCTCCGCGGGGACCGGCGCGGTGCGGGAGCCGCGGCCTCCACCGGGCGAAGCGGTTTTGTCATCTTGTCGACTCGGCCCTGCGGGCGGCACCCTGGGTGACTTCCGACGGATCGGGGGGGCGTGATGGCGGAGTTGCAGTGCCCGGGCTGCGGGTCGTCGCGGGTGGAGAAACTGACGCTGTTCGCGGCGAAGGTGACCGCGGACAGGCTGCGGCCGGAATGGGCGGAGCCCAGTGTGCCGACGCTGTCGCGCGGCGTGCCCCTGGCGTGTCTGGCGGTGGGGGTGGTGGTGCTCTTCTCGGGTGCGATCCTGCCGGGGCTCCTGGTGGCGCTGGCGGGCGCCGTGTGGCTGTCCCGGGTCAACGGGGCGATCCGTGCGGCCGAGGCGAAGCTCAAGGAACATCGCGAGAAGAGGATCTGCCTGAACTGCGAGAAGACGCTGCCGCCCTCGGCGTAGCCCGGACGCCGTGACGAAGCCGGTCGGGCGGGACCCTGCCCACGGGGGGCGCTCGCCCGGACACGGTGACGCCCCGCTCAGAGCTCGTACGGCACGAGCTCCGCGCGCTTGGGGGACAGGCCGTCGCCGGAGGAGCGTCCGGTGAGGCGGCGGCCGATCCAGGGGAGGAGGTGGCGGCGGGTGAAGCGCAGATCGGCGGCGCGGCGCGCGGGCCATGACAGCGGGACGGAGACGGGCAGCGCCTCGCTCCAGTCGAACTGCGGTGTGCGCCCGAGGGCCTGCCAGACCGCCTCGGCGACCCGGCGGTGGCCCTCGCCGTCGAGGTGCAGCCGGTCCTCCGCCCACAGGCGCGGGTCCCCCAGTACGGGGGCGCCGTAGAGGTCCACCAGGAGCGCGCCGTGCCGTGCCGCCAGATCGTCCAGGAAGCCGAACAGCTGCTCCATGCGGGGCAGGAAGCGCGTCGCCACCGGGCCGCGGCGGGCCGGGCTGCGCATCAGCACCAGCTGCCGGCAGGTCGGCGCCAGCCGCTCCACGGCCTCTTCCAGCAGCGCGCACACCCGTGCCACGTCGCACGTGGGCCGCAGCACGTCGTTGAGCCCGCCGACCAGGGTGACCAGGTCGGCCTCCATGGAGGCCGCGGTCTCCACCTGCTCGTCCACGATCTGCTGGATGAGCTTTCCGCGCACCGCGAGGTTCGCGTAGCGGAAGCCCGGCGCGTGGGCGGCGAGGCGTCCGGCCAGGAGGTCGGCCCACCCGCGGTACGAGCCGTCGGGCAGCGCGTCGGACATGCCTTCGGTGAAGGAGTCGCCGAGCGCGACGAAGCTGGTGTGGGTGGCGTTCATCTGCATGGCGCGCGTGATCCTACCGGCCCGGCGGAAGGCCGCCTCAACCGGCCGCGGCACGGCCCACGAGTTCCTTCAGCACGTCCTCCATGGTCACCAGACCGAGGCCGCGGCCCTGGTCGTCGACGACGGCCGCCAGGTGTGCGCCGCTGGCCCGCATCGCGGCCAGGACGTCGTCCAGCGGGGTCGCCGCGCCGACCCTGGTGATCCGGCGCAGCGCGCCGCGCGGGAAGGGCTGGTCGTGGCGGCTGGGCCCGAGGGCCAGGGCGTCCTTCACATGGAGGTAGCCGAGGATGCGGCAGGCGTCGTCGGTCACCGGGAAGCGCGAGAAGCCGGACCGGGCGGCCAGGCGCTCCAGTCCCGCCGGGGTGACGCCGAGGCGGGCGGACACCACGCGGTCCCAGGGGACGACGACCGCGCGGACCGGCCGGCGGCCCAGTTCGAGAGCGTCCTGCAGGCGGACGGCGGCCCGCTCGTCCAGCAGCCCGGCCTGCCCCGCGTCGGTCACCATCCGGGCCAGCTCGTCGTCCGAGAAGACCGCCGCGACCTCGTCCTTCGGCTCGACCCGCAGCAGCTTCAGCAGCCCGTTCGCGAAGGCGTTCACCGCGAAGATCACCGGGCGCAGTGCCCGTGCCAGGGTCACCAGCGGGGGGCCGAGGAGCAGCGCCGTCCGCTCCGGAGCGGCGAGCGCGATGTTCTTGGGAACCATCTCGCCGAACAGCATGTGCGCGTACGTGGCCAGGGCCAGCGCGATCGCGAACGACAGGGCGTGGATCGCGCCCTGCGGCACGTGCAGGAGGTGGAACAGCGGCGCCAGCAGGTGCTCGATGGCGGGCTCCGCCACGATGCCCAGCATGAGGGTGCACAGTGTGATGCCCAGCTGGGCGGCGGCCATCAGCGGCGAAAGGTGCTGCAGTCCCCACAGGACGTGCCGCGCGCCGCGCTCCCCGGCTTCCGCGCGCGGCTCGATCTGGCTGCGCCGGACGGAGATCATCGCGAACTCGGCGCCGACGAAGAAGGCGTTCGCCACCAGGGTCAGGAAGCCGATGAACAGCTGCAGGAAGATCATCGCGCACCCGCCGGCCCGCCGCCCGCGCCGGCCGCCGGCGACGCGAAGCCTTCCTGCGTGTGCGGCGCCGGGGAGATCAGCCGTACGTGCGCCGCGTGGTGGTGCGAGTCGTCGGTGACCTCGATCATCCAGCCGTCGACCTCGACGGTGTCGCCGGTGGCCGGGATCCGCCCGAGCCGCTGGGCGACCAGGCCGGCCAGCGTCTCGTAGGGGCCGTCCGCGACCCGCAGGCCGATCTCGGCGACCTGGTCGGTCCGCACCGCCCCGTCGGCGTCGTAGACGCGGCGGCCGGTGCGGTCCTGGTGGAGGAAGGCCAGATCGGGGGTCTCCAGCGGGTCGTGTTCGTCGCGGACCTCGCCGACGACCTCCTCCACGATGTCCTCCAGGGTGACGACGCCCGCCGTGCCGCCGTACTCGTCGATGACGACCGCCATGGTCATCGAGCCGGACAGGCGGTCCAGCAGCCGGTCGACGGGGAGCGACTCGGGCACCGGCACCGGCTCCCGCAGCAGCGGGGTGATCGGGTGGCCCTCGCGGCGTTCGTACGGCACGGCCAGGACGTCCTTGATGTGGACGATGCCGATCACGTTGTCCAGGCCGCCGCGGTGGACGGGGAAACGGGACAGCCCCGTGGCACGGGTGATGTCGGCGACGTCCCGGCAGGTGGCGCCCTCCTCCAGGGCGACCACCTGGACGCGCGGGGTCATCACGTTCTCGGCCGTCAGCCCGGGCAGGCTCAGCGTCCGGACGAACAGCTCCGCGGTGTCGGCCTCCAGAGCGCCGGCCCGGGCGGAGTGCCGGGCGAGAGCGACCAGTTCCTCCGGGCTGCGGGCCGAGGCCAGCTCCTCGGCGGGTTCCAGACCGAGCCGGTGCAGCACACGGTTGGCGGTGTTGTTCAGGTGGCGGATCAGCGGACCGAAGGCGGCGGTGAAGAGGGTCTGCGGCGCCGCGACGGCCTTGGCCACCGGCAGCGGACGGGAGATCGCCCAGTTCTTCGGCACGAGCTCGCCCACCACCATGAGCACCACCGTCGAGACGCCGGTGCCGATCACCAGCCCCAGCGACGCCGCCCCGGCGGCCGACATCCCGAGGGCGCGCAGCGGGCCGGCCAGCAGCTCGGCGATCGAGGCCTGCGCCAGCATGCCGATGACCAGTCCGGTGACGGTGATGCCGAGCTGGGCGCCCGACAGCTGCAGCGTCAGGCTGCGCACGGCCCGCAGCGCCGCCGGGGCGCCGCGCTCACCCGCCTGCTCGGCCCGCTGCAGATCGGTGCGCTCGACCGTGGTGAGGGAGAACTCCGCGGCGACGAAGACGGCGCAGGCCAGGGTCAACAGCAGGGCGACGGCCAGCAGCAGCACCTCGGTCATCGCGGCACCTCGGTCGCATGAGCGGTCCGGCGCGGGGGGAGCGCGCGTCGGCCACGGGACCGCGGACGTGACGGACTCGCAGGGTCGTCCATATGCCCATCGTAGGAAGCACTGGCACAGCGGACAGCCCGGAGACGGCCGCGCGGCGCGCCCCGCCGTCCCTGGGGCCGCGTTCGCCGGAGTGCCCGCGCTACCCGGGGGTGCTGCCGAGCAGCTTGGTCCAGCGGCGCCAGTGGTGCTCGGGCGCGTATCCCGCCGCGCGCCATGCGTGGTGGGCGCGGGCGTTGTGCTCCAGCACCATGGCGTCACCGCGTCGGCCGCCCAGCGCGCTGAAGCGTTCCTCGGCCGCCGCGAGCAGGGCGCGGGCGACGCCCTGCCGGCGCCGCTCGGGGTGGACGGCCAGCCGGTACAGGTGGCAGCGCCAGCCGTCGAAGCCCGCGATGACCGTGCCGACCAGCCCGCCGCCGGCCTCGGCGAGCAGCAGGGCTTCGGGGTCGCGTGCGATCAGCCGCGCCACGCCGTCCGCGTCGTCGCTGATGCTGGTGCCCTCGGCGGCCGTCCGCCAGAAGCCCAGTACCCGTTCGGCGTCGGCCGGTACGGCGCTGCGAATCGCGAGATCGTTCGTGCGGTCAGCCACGCAGGCCTCCAGGGGGTGCGGCGAGCGAATCAGGGCTGCCCAGGTCCTCCGGCGGCTCCGCACGGCGCAGCTGCGCGGTCACCGGGCGAAGGCCCCGTCCGTCGGTCCACGACCTTCCCCGCCCGGGCGCCGATCATTCGGGTCATTCGTGGGCGATCGCGGCAAGGACGTTCATCCGCGAGGCGCGCAGGGCCGGCAGCAGCGCCGCGACCAGGCCCACCACCACGGAGCCGGCGAGGACCGCCCCCACCGTCGTCCAGGGAACGGCGAAGGCCCGCAGGCCCTCCAGCGCCAGCACCTCGTGCGTCACCACGCCCCAGACCAGTCCCAGGGCGAGCCCCAGCACCGCGCCGAAGACCGCGATCACCACGGACTCCAGCCGGATCATCCGGCGCAGTTGCCGTCGCGACAGACCGATGGCGCGGAGCAGGCCGATCTCACGCGTGCGCTCGATCACCGACAGGGCGAGCGTGTTGACGACGCCCAGCACCGCGATGACGATCGCCAGCCCGAGCAGCGCGTACACCAGGTTCAGCAGCACGGAGATCTGGGTGCGCACCAGTTCCTTGTAGTCGGCCTGGTCACGGACCTCCACCTGCGGATAGGGCGCGAGGGCCCGCTCCAGTCCCGCCCGCAGCGCGGGTTTGCCGGTGCCGGGCGCGGCGTTCACGTACAGCGCCGCGTCCTGGCCGTGGGGCAGGAACCGCTCGGCGGTGGCCAGGCCCATGGTCAGGGTCGCGTCGTCGCCCAGCACGGTGCTCTGGCTGGTGGTCAGCGCGCGCAGCGTGAAGGCCGCGGAGCGGCCGTCGACGAAGCGCACGGGGATGCGGCTGCCCACGCGCAGCCCGTGCTGGGCGGCGTACGTCGCGGACAGCGAGAGGCTGTCGCGGGCCAGGGCGCGCGCCGTGTCGCCCGCGGCGTACTCCAGGTTGAGCGCGCGGTCCGCCCCGGGGCCGATGGCCGTCCCCGTCAGCTTGGTCGTCCGGCCGTCGGGCAGCGTCACCAGGACGGAGACGTACCGCACCCGCACCACCTCCCCGGCGCCGCGCACCGCGCGCACCCGGTCGGTGATCTCCGGGGCGAACGGCGCGAAATGCGTGCCCTGCACGACATAGTCCGCGCCCAGGGCCCGGTCGATCTCCTGGTCGAAGGAGCTCGCCATCGACGTGCCGGCGACGGACATGCCGGTGACCAGCGCCAGCCCGATCATCAGCGCGCCGGCCGTGGCGCCCGTACGGCGCGGGTTGCGCAGCGCGTTGCGCTGGCTCAGCCGCCCCACCGGCCCGTACACATGGGGGAACGCCCCGCCGAGCACCCGGACCACCGGGCGCACCAGCAACGGGCCCACGACCACCGCCGCCGCCAGCGACAGCCCGATGCCCACCCCGAGGAAGGTCGCGGCGGCGCCGACGCTCCCGGCCGCCGCCGCGCCGCTCAGCGCCGCCGCGGCCACCAGGGTCGCGACCGCGCCGCCCACCGCCCGGTACCGCAGGCTCCGTCCGGGCCCGGCGGCCTCGGCGTCCGACAACGCGGCCATGGGGGAGACCAGGGACGCCCGCCGCGCCGGCAGGTAGGCCGCGACCAGCGTCACCAGCAGGCCGACGGTGAACGCCGCCACCGGCACGCGCAGCCGGACGGCCATCTCGGCGGCGTCGATGTTCATCCCGAACACCCCGAGCAGACGGAAGAGGCCCGCCGCCAGCCCGACCCCGCAGACCAGGCCCAGGGCGGAGCCCACCGCCCCGAGAAGCACCGCCTCCACCAGAACCGACCGCCGCACCTGTGCGCGGTCAGCCCCGAGGGCGCGCAGCAGGCCGAGTTCCCGGGTGCGCTGGGCGATCAGCATCGAGTAGGTGTTGACGATCAGGAAGACCCCGGCCAGGACCGCCACCCCGGCGAAGCCCAGCATCACGTACTTGATCACGTCGAGAAGGGTCGCCAGGCTCTCCACCGCCGACTTCGCCTGCTCGGCCTGGGTGGTGTAGGTGTAGCGCGGCCCCAGCGCGGCGGCGATCCGCTCCTTCAGCACCTCGTCGGTGACCCCGGGGGCGGCGTCGGCCTGCACCGACGTCGCGACACCCGTCCGGCCGAGCAGCAGAGACTGCGCGGTGGGAGTGTCGACGAACACCAGGGCGGCGCCCGGATTGGTCGTGGTGAACGTGGCGATCCCGACGATCCGCACGGAGAACGCGCCCGGCTGGGCCAGCACCCGCAGCCGGTCGCCGATCCTCAGGCCCCGCTTCTCGGCGGTGTCGGCGTCGATGACCGCCTCGTCGGGGCCGTGCGGCGCGTGACCGCTGGTCAGCCGGACCGGGCTGCGCGGATGGCCCGACCAGTCGGTGGCCGCGGTGAGGGCCCCGGTGGTCGGTTCCACCGGGCGGCCCCGGGCGTCGACGACGGTGGTGTTGTACACGGTGACGTCGACGCGCGCGTCCGCGACGCCCGGTACCGCTCTCACCCGGTCCAGCAGGGACGCCGGCAGGGTGCGCACCTGCCCGGAGGCGAACTGCTGGTCCTCGCTGAAGGCTTCCGGGGGTCCCACCGTGACGTCGGCGGACGTCGAGGCGAAGAGGCGGTCGAAGGTGCGGTTGACGGTGTCGGAGAAGATCATGCTGCCGGTGACGAACGCGACCGACAGCAGGACGGCGAGCGCGCTGAGCAGCAGCCGGCCCCTGTGGGCCAGGAAGCTGCGCAGCGTCGCCCGGAGCATTTGCGGCCCCTATCCCTGTGTCCGCAGCGCGTCGAGCCGCTTGAGCCGTTCCAGGACGCCGTCCGCGGCCGGCTCGTGCATCTCGTCGACGATCCGCCCGTCGCCCAGGAAGAGCACCAGGTCCGACCACGCCGCCGCGCCGGGGTCATGGGTCACCATCACCACGGTCTGGCCGAGGGAGTCCACGGACTCGCGCAGGAAGCCCAGCACCTCGGCGCCCGCCTGCGAGTCGAGATTGCCGGTCGGTTCGTCGGCGAAGATCAGTTGCGGCCGGGAGGCGAGGGCGCGGGCGCAGGCCACACGCTGCTGCTGCCCGCCCGACAGTTGTGCGGGTCGGTGCCCCAGCCGGTCGCGCAGGCCCAGGGTGTCGATCACCCGGTCCACCCACTCCCGGTCGGGCCTGCGGCCCGCAATGTCCATCGGCAGCGTGATGTTCTCGGCTGCGGTGAGCGTCGGCAACAGGTTGAACGCCTGGAAGACGAAGCCGACCCGGTCGCGGCGGAGCCGGGTCAGGTCGCGCTCGGCCAGCCGGGTGATCTCGGTCCCGCCGATCCACACCCGCCCCGAGGTGACCGAGTCCAGCCCGGCCAGGCAGTGCATCAGCGTGGACTTGCCCGAGCCCGAGGGGCCCATCACCGCCGTGAAGCGGCCCCGGGCGATCTCCACGTCCACCGCGTCCAGCGCCACCACCCGGGTCTCGCCCGTCCCGTAGGACTTCGTCAGCGCCGTCGCCCGGGCGGCGGGCTCCGCTCCCGCCTCTATGCCCTCTGCGTCCGCTGCCGTCCATGTCGACACGCCGGCCCCCAGGATGAGGAAGTGCGTTTGTCCGTATGCGACCCGAGGGTAGGACGTCGGCTGCGCCGCCGCATCGTCCCGCAGGGCGGGCCCGGCGCGAACCCGGCGCACGCCGGGGCGGCAACCGTTTCGCGGGGCCGAAACCGAGCGGCTGCCGGGTGCGTCTGTAGGGGCATCCGTCCCGGGGTGGACGACCGGGACGTGAGCGAGACGCCTACCGAGGGGGGAACGAATCGATGGTGCACGCACGCAGCCGGACGGCGTCCGGCGACCGCAGGCGCACTCCGGTCTGGGCGGGGGTGCCGGTGGTGGCGCTGCTGGCCCTGGCCCTGCAGGGGTGCCAGCAGCCGGCGGCCGGCGGCGCCGGCGACAGGCCGTCCGCGACCGCGCCGACCGCGCCGGGTGCGCCGGGTGCGCCGGGTGCGGAGGGGTCGTCAGCGGCGTCCCCGGCCCGGCCGTCCGCGTCGCCGACCGCCGGGGTGGCGGACGGGACGGCAGCGGACGACCCGTGCGCCCTGGTGACGCAGGCAGAGGCCGAACGGCTCGCCGGTACGGCCCTGACGGTCGGCAAGGACCTGGCCGGAACCTGCACCTACACCGCGCCGGAATCGGGCCCGACGGCCCAGGTCGAGATCTTCGCGGGGGATTCGGGGAAGAGCTACTACGACGCCGAGCGCGGGATCGGCCACGAGATGAGGCCCCTCGACGGCATCGGCGACGAGGCGTGGCTGGAGGACGGATCGGTCTTCCTGCGGGTGTCCGAGCAGTGGGTCGCGATCCGGCTGGTGCGCAACGCGGAGCCTTCCCGCTTCGACAAGCCGCTCGAGGAACTGGCGCGCACGGTGGCCGGCCGCCTCTGACCCGAATCCGCAGGTAGCGGCCGATGGCTGGTCAGGTCGTGGCCTGCCCGGCCGTGGGGCCGTGGTGCGGGGTGGAGCCTCCCCTTGATCCTGGACACCTGTCGACTGCGATCTTGAGGTTCCACAGGAAGTAGCACCAGGTGGGAGGCAAGTATACGACCCCGGAGATCGCAGGAGTCCAGTGATGTGCCGTGAGCGCGCAAGAGAGCGGGGATGCGCCCGCTCGCTGCGAACGCCGCACGACCAAGAAGCCGTGTGGCGGCCCACACGCCGCGGCACTGGCACTTATGATCAGAAACTCATGGAGTTCTCGTTCAGGACGTAGCGGACGTGTGGGCCGCCGAAGTAGCCGCGGACGATGTGTGGCTGACGCTGGCGTCTGCGGAAGAAT
>NZ_JBYIQP010000170.1:0-3803 GCF_057707665.1 Actinacidiphila sp. bgisy167
AACCGTTCGGATCAATACAGACCCGGTTATTCGCAGATGTTGATGGTGGTGTCTTTTCCGAGGTCGAATTGGATGCTGGCGGGGGTGTGGGGAAGGTGGACGACGGCGTTGACGAATTCGATGGCGCGGTTGGTGGCCTGGGGGCCGGTCCGGTGTTCCGGTGCGATGGACACGATGGGCGGGGTCTTTTGTTCTGCGGGGGCGCTGAGCAGCGCTGCCGCGGCCTTGACGTGTTCGGTGTACTCGGGTGTGCCGGTGGGCGGCAGCATGCTCGCGTCGAGCAGGTATCGGTGACTTTCGGGGCCCTGGCGCAACGGCTGGACCGGGTCGTGCACCGGGTTCTGCGGTGTTGTTGCCCGGTCTCGGGTGCTGGCGGGTTCTGAGGTGTCGAGTCGGGGGGAAGTGGTTGTACTGGCCGATACCGGCCCGCCGGTCGTTCGTTCCTGTGATGGGGGTGTGGTGCCGGTAGCGGCGTCTTCTTGTGCGAGTTCGCGAGTGTTGCTAGGCAGGCGGGTGGGATACCGCTGTTTTGCGTGCTCGAGAAATAGCGCCACATCCTCCCGGCTCAAGTGGTGTTGGCCTGTGTGTATGCCCTGCCGTGCTGGTGAATTCAGGCGGAGGTTGAATTCGTGATATAGGTCGTCCTCGGCGGTCAGTGGTGCGGTGGGTTTTGTGGTTGTGGGTGCAAGTACATCGATGTGATCGCCAGGAGGCATCGGAGGGATGAGGGGACGGATGGGACGGATGCTGGGCCCGGTCACGGCGGTTTGAGGAGAGACGCGACCGGTGTGGTCTTCGGTGCGGATCCTGTGGGTGGTTCCCGGAGGCGCTGTCGCGGAGATAGAAGATGGAACCTGACGGGTTGGCCAGCCCGATCCTTCTCGTCCGCGTTGACTGGGGGCGGCTATGGCAGAGACGGAGACCTGGTCGGACGGTTGGGACACTATCTGTGCCATGCCGTTGCGAGCTCGCACCCACGACCCGCCGGATTCGAGGATGAACCCACTGTTTCCTGCAGAGACGCTGTGAGTTCCTCCGAATGTCTCGACCCGCAGTGCTTGGCTGATGTCAGCGAGGTGGTGGGTCTGGCCCACCTCACAAACAAGGCAGACTGCTTGCGAGGCCAGCCGTTCTGTAAACGACCGCCGACGCCGGAGTACCGAGCCCACGGTCTTGCCTGTCAAGGGCATCCTTCCGTGTACGGTCTGAAGAATCGGCTGTCCGGCAGTCGTGCTGTCAGTTGAGTGAGAGTCGAAGAAATAAGCGCCATGACTATCCCACGGTACTTTCCATGCAGGGCCGACAGGCAACAGGTCCTCATCATTGATGAGCTGTCCCATACGATAGGAGCTAAAAGAGCTTAGCGGCCAGTAGTGATGAGAGGCCGGGTCGTTCGGGGCGAGGGAGCGATGGCCAATTAGTCGGCCCTGTTCGTCTGCCAGCGGAGCCAGATAGAGGTCGCTGTCGAGGAACAACCTGCCGTCGTCAGCGACGAACGTCGCCACGGTTGGGCGCTCCCTGACCTGGCCGCCAGCATGGGGGGCGGTATAGAGCCACTGGCCCGCAGGCTCGTACTCCCCGTGCAACACAACCAGCGACATCCGGTTCCCCTCCTGATGGAGAAGGGGCCGGCCGGTGTGGGACCACACCGGCCGCTTGATACGGTCCGCCACTGCACGGGCGAGGTCCAAGTTACGGGCTGCCGCATCAGGGATGATCAGCACAATCGACGGATGCGCACGCAGCGCGCTGTCCTGCGCGAGAAGGTCGCCAAAGTGCTCATAGCTCAGGCGCTGCTCGCCCATTTGAGTAGCTACTCGGATGAAACCCGGTCCAGAGCTGTCCAGCTGAGCTCGGACAAAATAGGGGCCCCCCGCGACCGCGCGCCAGGGGACAGGAACGCGCACAAAGTTATTTCGATCACCTTTAACCTGCGGATAGGCAGTGAAATCGCCGTCGAACTGCGAGTCAGCACTGCGGCCACTGAAATCCCGCCCGCGCACCACGCCGCTAGGCCCACGCAGCGTAGTGGAGATCAGATGTTCCAGAGCCTGGACAGGATGAGGGCTGGTATCGATTTCGGGCCGGTCCACCCGAAGTTCCACCACGTCTGGAGGAAGAGGCGCCGACTGTATGTGGAGCAGCGTGTTCACGGGAATCTGTTGCGTGACAGCGGGGCCCAGTACGGATCTCAAAAGGCCCTGAACCTGAGAAGCCACCGACTGGGCGACAGCCTGGAAATCCTGATGGGCGCCCACGGCGACTCGCGGCAGGGCCGCCGCGTCGCTGTACGCGTGCCACAATCGCAGTTCGGCCGCGTACCCGAAGACGAACTGAGCCAGCGCTGCGGCCCCTTCGTGCGTCAACGTTCCTTGAACGTTTTGCACTGCCACTGAGACAGGACGAGTCATCACCCGCTCAAGACACCTGCCCATAGTCTGAGGGCTCCAGCCGTTCGCTGGCCTCACCGCAGGCCCGATATTGACACTCGGTGCTCCTCCGGGGAGGCTGGCGAGACCACGTCCGAGGTAAATATCGACCAGCGCCCCGGCAAGCTCGTGGGTGTTCCGGGGCAGACGGTTGCGGTACTCGGTCAGTACCCGCTGGTGTAGTGCAGCGACGTCATCCGCATTCACGTGAGGCCTGGTCGGGACGTTTACTTCCCCCTCTGCCAGTTCGTCTAGTTTCTGACGCAACCTTCTGTTGAAGGTGTGATAAAGGTCTATGGCAGGATCCAGATGCGACCTGCTGAGTGTTGTCGCTTCTGGGGTGGGGTCCGTTAGGACACTGGCCTGTGCGCGAGGACTATGGTTAGGCAGCGCCGAAGAAGAGTTCCTCGCGATTTCAGATTCGCTCGGTGCACCGCATGTACGGAGGACTGCCTGGACACGGGCATGTTCCGCCGTACCAGGAGTCAGCTCGCTCAGTCGACCTTGCAGGTTTTGCTGATTGAGGGCGTCGGTGGCATCGGTTTGAGTGAATGCCATTCTGACGGAATGCTCGTCCTCTGGATCACCAAAGAGTGGTTCGTCCGCGACCATCTCGTCGCCGTAAACCGCCGCTGCAACAGCAGACCTGGGTACGTCGAGGAATGCCTGAGTTGCCCGATTTTCAGCCACTGGTGTGACACTTCCCACGTGCTGGATATCTACGTGGGGATTTTTCACGCGGGAGGTCGCCGGGCTCCTTACCCCGACGACAGGGAGGGCTGACGGCTCCTGCTGCCCGTCCGGGACCGAGAAGAGCTGGTTGGCGGGTTTCCGAAGCGTGACAGACGGCCCCGGCTCGTCGTATACGGAGCCGTTGCTGAGGGTCATTCCCAGGGGAATCTCAAAGCCGTGTCGACCACCCGTGGAATTAACCACTTGACCGTCCGAAGACGCCGACTGCGGGTCGAAGCGGAGCTGGGGGCCCAGATCGGACGAACGAGATTCCGGGATCTCGGCGGACTCACTTACTACCTCCTGAAGTATCTTTGCATAAGAGGCTGCAAGAAGTGTTCTGACCGCCTCAACTCTTTCCTGTATGTCACCCGAGCCCATTTTCGAAAGTTCGGCGACATCTTCGCCGACGGGAAAGCATTGCTGTGTTTCAATGTTTAACATTCTGGGTCCTTTTCGATCGCTCTGCAAAGCAGCCGTTACTTGGCATTTCCCACAAAACGGTCCAGGATTGCGATGCAGGTCCCGCAATAGTTGGCGAGTTCCATCAGGAGGCCGAAGAAGGCCGCCTGGTCTCGGGCGAAGGTCTTCACCATGGACGTGATGCCGGCTTCGCCGGTGTCTTGTACTACAGCCTCAGAC
>NZ_JBYIQP010000171.1:0-3641 GCF_057707665.1 Actinacidiphila sp. bgisy167
CTAGCGCCTCGCGGCCGCTGCCCACGCAATGGCCATCCGCATCGAACGCCGCGAAGAGGATCGCACCGTCCTGCTTTTCGACGACCTGCTCACCACCGGCCAGCAGATGCAAGCCGTCGCCTGCCTGCTGCGCGAAGCGTTCGCGGCTGAGGTAAGGGGCCTCGTCCTCGCTCGCGCCCCTTGGCGAGGGAGGACCGTCATGGGGCACTCTTCGACTCATGACGATCGACCGGTGCCTCCTGAATTCCTGTCTCAGTCCGTATCCCGACTCTCCCAGCGGTCCCGGAACCACGTCAGAGTCTCCACGAGCAGCTCACGGTTGCGGTCCTTCTCCAGAACGGACAGCCGGAAGCTGGGGTCCGGTCCCTGGCCCGGTTTTCTCATCTGGAGGTCGACCCCTTCAAGTTCGTTGAGGTGCCTGAGGAGTTCGGAACACAGGACGCGGTCGGTGAACGGCTCCTGTGCGGCCAGGTATTGGAAGCCGACATACGCGTTGCCGCCCAGGCCGCAGCCCGGGGTGAGGCTTAGCGGTGAGATCCCGCTGCCCGGGGCGCCCGACTCACCCAGGGTGAGGAACGCGCCGGTAGCGTTGTCGCCTCCGACCACGTTGATCGAGCCGCCGAGTTCTTCCCAGCGGGCAAAGAGGGCGCGCACTGCCTCCACCGTCTCGCGGGAATTGTCCTCCGCGAGCTGACGGAAGAACCGCCTCTCGGGGGAGTTCTCCGCCACGAGCTGACGGTAGAACCGGTCGGCGCGCGTCTCCTCATCCTGGCTCTCTGGGGTGCGCTGCGCGGTGTCCTCCTTGCCGACGGCCTGGTCGTCGTCGGCTCCGCCGACCAGCAGGGCGAGGTCGTCGACGGAGAGGCGCTGGGCTGGATCGGCGGCACCGTTGGCCGTGAAGCGGATGCCGTCGGCGGTCAGCCGGGCGTGAACATCGCCTCCCTGGTCCTGAGGCGTCCAGCGGAAGCCGTCGGAGACCTTGCCTTCGGAGGTGAGTACGCGGTACGCGTTGGCCACCCTCGGCGTCTTGGCCAGATGGCTGCCCACGGCCTGGGCTCCGGAGCCGATGAACGCTGCGAGATCGCCGTACGACGTCCAGGTTCCGTGGGGGAGCGCGGCGAGCACCTGGTGAGCCAGGTGCCAGTCCCGGCTCCGCTCCGCACGGCCGACTCCGCGCAGCGGGGCCGGCCACAGCGCGATCGCACGGTCGGCGAGTTCGTCGGCGCGGGCGCGGATCTCCTTCACACCCCAGCGTTCGGTCGCGGCGATGCGGCGGTTCATCTCCAGGTGGCTGCCTCGCAGCAGGTCCTGCTTGCGCTCGAAGGGGTGGTTCGACAGCTGTGAGTTGACCGCGGTGAGCGTCAGGTTTCCGAGCGTGTGCTGCAACCGGGAGTGTAGATCCTCCGCCAGCTCTCCGCTGGCCGCGTCCTCATCCAGCATTCGGAGCCACTCGTCGCCGGGTGACTGCGGCATGACGTGCTCGATGGTGAGCTGCGCGGCGGCGAAGTCCACCGGCTCGGGGTGCCCGTAGCTCTCCTCCAGTCGTTGCAGCACCATCTTGCGCTGCTGCGAGCGTCCGAACTGGTAGAAAGGCGCCTTCTGGATCTTCTCTCGCAGCTCCTCGTCGTTGGGCCAGAACCGGTTGTCGGCGGAGAGTAGCTGGTGCAGCCCGTCGGCGACGGGCACGTCGAGCGGCAGCTGCCCGGGCACGGCCTGGAAGATCCTGCTGAGGTTGTTCGTCGGCACCCGACACATCATCCGGCGCACCAGGAAACTCTCGATGTACGACATCGCGCGGGCCGTGTCCGAGGAGTCGAGCCCCCCAAGCTCACGACGGTCGAGCAGCAGCATCAGCGCGGGGTAGGTCACCTGGGCCTGCCAGGCGTCCAGGCGGCGCAGGTGGGCGCGGACCGACGCGTTCGGTTCCTCCTCGGGATGGAGCAGCCGACGGAAAATACCGGCACGGCGGTGCAGCTCCCTGATGTAAGCCTCGATTGCCTCCTCGCTCGCCGCGCCGCGCTCGAAACGCTGCTGCTGAGCCGCGTACAGGTCCTGGCGGCGCACCCGGTCGTCCCCGTCGAGGACCAGCTGAAGCCACATGAGCTGTTCCAGCTCTTCGTTGCTCAGGCTGTCCTGCAGCGGCAGCCAGTAGGTCTCGTAGACCTGCTCACCGCGGGTGTGCAGCTTCATGAACAGGTAGTTGCGCAGGAGGTCTGCCTGGCTGAGCTTGAGCCCGGTGTTGTTGAGGGATTCGAAGATTCGATGCACATTGTCACCACGCTCGGCGGTCACCGCGACCAGCGTCAGCCGTGAAGTGATGGCCCTCTCGATGCGGAACACGTCCTGTGGGGCGACCGGATCAGCGGCCTCGACCAATTTGCGGCGGAAGAAGCCGTAGGCAGTGGCGACCGCTCCGCCCGCGGCCTTTTCCGAGAACGGTCCGCGAACGTACGCGGCGAACTGCGCACGGTCAGCCTGAGTCGGCAGCAGTCGGAGGTGGTCGTTTCCGCTCTTGCGCTTGTTGATGAGGTAGTCCTCGTTGATGCGTTCGGCCGCGTCAGGTTCGGCTTCGGCTATGTGGTCGCGGATCGCGGCAAGGGCTAGCGAGAGCGTGGTCAGCCGCTGCTGTCCGTCGACGACGAGCCATCGGGGAAACGTCGCCTCGTTCTGCGGTGACGGAGCGAGCACCACGGACCCCAGGAAGTGCGTGCTTGCGTTCTCTCTTGACTCCAGCAGCTCGGCCTGCTCCAGGATGTCGGTCCACAGCTGTCTCAGCTGCTTCTCCGCCCATGAATAGGTCCGCTGATAGAGCGGCACCTGGAACTGCTGTGCTCTGCCCTGGACGAGATCGGCGAACAGCGTCTCCCTCACCTGCATGGCGTCCCCCTCGGTGATCGGTCCGGTCGTGGCGCGTGGGAACGACCATAGGGCCTGTTCCTGACAGTCAGGGGCGCTTCAGCCCTCGTCGAGGCACGCACACCACAGCGCGTAGGCCTGGTCCATCTCGTCGAGTGCCGCCCAGGTGAACCGGGCATCGACGAAGGCTCGGTCGACGATTCGTTCTGCGAGTGCGACCAGGTGCCCCGCGACGTGCTCCACCCGCTCCCTGCGCACCCGGTCCTGAACCCGCTCCAGGTGTTCCTGACGCTCCCACAGGTCGGCGAGGCTCGTTCCCGGCTTCTCCCCGTCGTCGTAGATGGACGGCACGCGGGGCAGCAGGTCGGCGGTGAGAGCAGGGACGGAGTCGAGGGCGGCCGGCTCGTCCGGCCCGTCGTTGCCGAGGATGCGGTTGGCTATGGTACGGACGGCCTCGGAACGCTCGACGCGCGCCGCCTGGGCCCGCAGGGCGCCGAGCAGCGTCGGGATCTCCGTCCGGGCCCGGCGGCCCAGGCTGTCCGCGAGCGCGGTCGTAAGGTCATCGCCCAGGCGCGAGGCCTCGTCCAGCACGTCGTTCGCCGCGCCGACCTCCTCGAAGGCGCGCTGCGCGGTGCGGGCCGCCTCGGTGAGGAGGGCGATGTCCTCGGCGGTCGGCTTCACACCTGCCCTCAGCCGGGTCACGGCCGCGTCCAGCGGGTCACCAGCCAGATCGAAGAGGTCCACGCAGTTGTCTCCCAAGTCGAGTTGGCCGTCCGCATCCCGGT
>NZ_JBYIQP010000172.1:0-3248 GCF_057707665.1 Actinacidiphila sp. bgisy167
AATGACACGACTTCGGCGGTACGCTTGAGCCCCGCTACATTGTCGGCGCGGAATCACTTGACCAGTGAGCTATTACGCACTCTTTCAAGGGTGGCTGCTTCTAAGCCAACCTCCTGGTTGTCTCTGCGACTCCACATCCTTTCCCACTTAGCGTACGCTTAGGGGCCTTAGTCGATGCTCTGGGCTGTTTCCCTCTCGACCACGGAGCTTATCCCCCGCAGTCTCACTGCCGCGCTCTCACTTACCGGCATTCGGAGTTTGGCTAAGGTCAGTAACCCGGTAGGGCCCATCGCCTATCCAGTGCTCTACCTCCGGCAAGAAACACACGACGCTGCACCTAAATGCATTTCGGGGAGAACCAGCTATCACGGAGTTTGATTGGCCTTTCACCCCTAACCACAGGTCATCCCCCAGGTTTTCAACCCTGGTGGGTTCGGTCCTCCACGCGGTCTTACCCACGCTTCAACCTGCCCATGGCTAGATCACTCCGCTTCGGGTCTTGGGCGCGCGACTAAAATCGCCCTATTCGGACTCGCTTTCGCTACGGCTACCCCACACGGGTTAACCTCGCCACACACCGCAAACTCGCAGGCTCATTCTTCAAAAGGCACGCAGTCACGACACACAGGCAAGCCTGCATGCGACGCTCCCACGGCTTGTAGGCACACGGTTTCAGGTACTATTTCACTCCGCTCCCGCGGTACTTTTCACCATTCCCTCACGGTACTATCCGCTATCGGTCACCAGGGAATATTTAGGCTTAGCGGGTGGTCCCGCCAGATTCACACGGGATTTCTCGGGCCCCGTGCTACTTGGGAATCGCACAAGCAAGCCGCTAATGTTTCAGCTACGGGGGTCTTACCCTCTACGCCGGACCTTTCGCATGTCCTTCGCCTACATCAACGGTTTCTGACTCGCCCAGCCGCCGGCAGACGACTGAAGTACAATCCCACAACCCCACATGCGCAACCCCTGCCGGGTATCACACGCATACGGTTTGGCCTCATCCGGTTTCGCTCGCCACTACTCCCGGAATCACGGTTGTTTTCTCTTCCTGCGGGTACTGAGATGTTTCACTTCCCCGCGTTCCCTCCACACTGCCTATGTGTTCAGCAGCGGGTGACAGCCCATGACGACTGCCGGGTTTCCCCATTCGGACACCCCCGGATCAAAGCTCGGTTGACAGCTCCCCGGGGCCTATCGCGGCCTCCCACGTCCTTCATCGGTTCCTGGTGCCAAGGCATCCACCGTGCGCCCTTAAAAACTTGGCCACAGATGCTCGCGTCCACTATGCAGTTCTCAAACAACGACCCGTCACCCAACACCCACCCCGCAACCGCGAAGCTTCGATGAGCCCGGTCCACAACCGAGAACACTTCCATGCCCTCAGGACCCAACAGCGCGCCCGACACAGTCCCGAGAAGTCCACGTTCCACGCCGAAGCAGTACTAGCGATCCCCTACAAGACCGTGCCGAATAGTCAACGTTCCACCCATGAGCAAACCACCGCCGAACACTCGCCGGCGTAGTGGCTCTGGACCCCCGAAGAGGCCAAGAAGCTCCTTAGAAAGGAGGTGATCCAGCCGCACCTTCCGGTACGGCTACCTTGTTACGACTTCGTCCCAATCGCCAGTCCCACCTTCGACGACTCCCTCCCACAAGGGGTTGGGCCACCGGCTTCGGGTGTTACCGACTTTCGTGACGTGACGGGCGGTGTGTACAAGGCCCGGGAACGTATTCACCGCAGCACTGCTGATCTGCGATTACTAGCGACTCCGACTTCATGGGGTCGAGTTGCAGACCCCAATCCGAACTGAGACCGGCTTTTTGAGATTCGCTCCACCTCACGGTATCGCAGCTCATTGTACCGGCCATTGTAGCACGTGTGCAGCCCAAGACATAAGGGGCATGATGACTTGACGTCGTCCCCACCTTCCTCCGAGTTGACCCCGGCGGTCTCCTGTGAGTCCCCGGCATAATCCGCTGGCAACACAGGACAGGGGTTGCGCTCGTTGCGGGACTTAACCCAACATCTCACGACACGAGCTGACGACAGCCATGCACCACCTGTACACCGACCACAAGGGGGCACCCATCTCTGGGTGTTTCCGGTGTATGTCAAGCCTTGGTAAGGTTCTTCGCGTTGCGTCGAATTAAGCCACATGCTCCGCCGCTTGTGCGGGCCCCCGTCAATTCCTTTGAGTTTTAGCCTTGCGGCCGTACTCCCCAGGCGGGGAACTTAATGCGTTAGCTGCGGCACGGACCACGTGGAATGTGACCCACACCTAGTTCCCAACGTTTACGGCGTGGACTACCAGGGTATCTAATCCTGTTCGCTCCCCACGCTTTCGCTCCTCAGCGTCAGTATCGGCCCAGAGATCCGCCTTCGCCACCGGTGTTCCTCCTGATATCTGCGCATTTCACCGCTACACCAGGAATTCCGATCTCCCCTACCGAACTCTAGCCTGCCCGTATCGACTGCAGACCCGGGGTTAAGCCCCGGGCTTTCACAACCGACGCGACAAGCCGCCTACGAGCTCTTTACGCCCAATAATTCCGGACAACGCTCGCACCCTACGTATTACCGCGGCTGCTGGCACGTAGTTAGCCGGTGCTTCTTCTGCAGGTACCGTCACTCTCGCTTCTTCCCTGCTGAAAGAGGTTTACAACCCGAAGGCCGTCATCCCTCACGCGGCGTCGCTGCATCAGGCTTTCGCCCATTGTGCAATATTCCCCACTGCTGCCTCCCGTAGGAGTCTGGGCCGTGTCTCAGTCCCAGTGTGGCCGGTCGCCCTCTCAGGCCGGCTACCCGTCGTCGCCTTGGTAGGCCATTACCCCACCAACAAGCTGATAGGCCGCGGGCTCATCCTGCACCGCCGGAGCTTTCCACCAACCCCCATGCAGAGGAAGGTCATATCCGGTATTAGACCCCGTTTCCAGGGCTTGTCCCAGAGTGCAGGGCAGATTGCCCACGTGTTACTCACCCGTTCGCCACTGATCCACCCCGAAGGGCTTCACCGTTCGACTTGCATGTGTTAAGCACGCCGCCAGCGTTCGTCCTGAGCCAGGATCAAACTCTCCGTGAATGTCTTCACGAGAGCGGCACCATCGGGAGGAATAATCCCGACGTGCCCAGCGTCCTCGCTGTGTTTTTCTTCAAAGGAACCTCGACCATCCGAACGGATGGACGGGGTATCAACATATCTGGCGTTGACTTTTGGCACGCTGTTGAGTTCTCAAGGAACGGA
>NZ_JBYIQP010000173.1:0-3147 GCF_057707665.1 Actinacidiphila sp. bgisy167
GTCGGGGGCACCCTTCTATAATACTATCAGGGCGTCAGATCAGGGGCCAGCCAGCGTCGTAGCTGAATTCACGAGGTCGGATCATCAAACCGTGCGGAGACCCTCGCTGCAGCATGGGAAGATTGCATCTCGGAAGTGCCCTCGTGGTCGTGCGTGCTGGAAGCTTGAAGAAACTCCCATCATCGCAGGCCACAGGGCACTTCCTCGTTTCCGGAGAAGCTATCCACAGGCATCAAGCCGGTGGATTCGGGCTCAGGAGTAGACCGTGATCTGGAGTCGGGGCGCCGTTTCCCATTCGTGGGGCTCGAAGCTGACCCGTGCGACTTTCCGCTTGCAGGCGGCGCGGCTCAGGAGTCGCTCTATCTGCGTCTGCTGCTGCGGGTCGAGGTAGGACCAGAACAGGCTATGCCATACCACGGTATAGATCGACCGGTCCTCTTCGACTGCGGAGAGTTTTGCCTCCAGCCATTCCACCGCGTCAGCCTTGTCGACCTGCACTCCGAAACGGGAAGCGAGCGTCAGGGCATCATCCAGTTCCAGTTGTTCGATATCGCGCTCAGGAGGAAGGAACGATCTGACGATCAGGGAGTCGGCAGGGTCCGCGGGGTCGCGCGGGACGAGATCGCACCCTGCCCGCTCGACGATCCGGATGTCGCCGGGATTCCTGCCGTCGGTTGCCAGTCGCACCGGAGAATCGGCGTCCCCCCACTCCCAATCGGGTCCGAACCAGCGGTAGCGGTCAACGAGCAGGTTGAGTCCGGCGCAGGCGCCGAGTTCGAGCAGCCGGACTCGCGGAGCCCCGAGCATCCCCAGTCCGCTGAGCAGTGCGGCCGCGCGGCCTGGTTGATGCTGCTGGATCGGGCGGTCCAGTGCTGCCCGGATTTCGCCAGGATTTTTCAGCATCGCGTCGCGGAAAAGCAGCCAGGTCTGCTCGACGTAGGTCGGATCGCCGATCCCGGACGTCAGGTTTCGCAAATGCGCTTCGAGGTCCGGGGCCAACCCGGACAGGACGAGCCAGCGCACTCCGGAAAGTGCACGCATACAGAACAATGGCGCGCCAGCGTCGGGGTGCTCAGCGAGAGCCTGTGCGACTGGTCCGCCTTCTTCCACCTCGTCGACGAGACGGGAAAGTATGCCCGAGGAGACAGGGGCATATGTGGCCATGCCGCCGGACATTGTGCGCAGCTGACGAACAGAAGCCTCAGAGATCTTCACAGGGCACCACCACTGGTCTGCAACTTTGCACCATCGGCTGAGACATTGACCATCCACTGGATGAGGTCGCGATGGTCCGATGGTTCGGCCAGGTCTTCCAGAAGAGTCGATGCCTGATTTTTGATCACCGAAATCCGCTTGTTGTACGGAATCGCCAGGTCTGGCTGCCGGAACCTTCGCCAGACGGCCTCGCGGGCTCCCCGGTCACTCGATGCCCTGTCGTACTCCTCGACGAGGAGGCGCGACTCGTCGCGAGGCAGCGCTTCAACGGCGTGGGCCAGCAGCAACGTCCGCGTGCCGTTGGCGATGTCTATATCCTGGTCGGGCGACTGCGGCGCACGGTCGTTGGTCAATTGCCGAAGGGCGCCGAACAGATGACCGAAAGCCCTCCAGCGGCGAAGCTGTTCCGTGTTCGCGCCGCCGAGTGCTGCTGCCATCACACAGTCGCGGGCATAGGGCGAGCCTGACTTGCCCACGTAGGTGACCATGCTCCTTTTCCAGGTGCAGTCGCCTTCGGTCGACCTGGCGTCGTCGAGTTGGCTGCCGGCGGAGCGTAGACCGGTCCTCGTCAGCTCACGCGTCCAGACGGTTTCCAGTGAACTCGGCAACTCCGCACGGTTGACGATGTCCTGAGGAATCAGCGTGAGGCAGGCTGTACCCGCGATCGTGGCCGCAGCCGTCGTGAGTCCCGTCGCTGACGTATCGAACTCACCGTCCATCACGTCGTCGAGGGCCTCCGCGCCCGCCCACCACACCCGGGAAAGCACGCAGATTCGCAGCGCGGGGTCCGGATCACCGGTCAGGGCACCAAGCACCGGAAATGCGAGAAGATGGAACGGCATCCCACCGCTTTCATCGGACTCCAACAAACGGAGCACCGCATGGCAAAGCGATTCGTCTCCCTCGCAGGCGCTCCTGACAGAGAAACATGCCGCTTCATCAAGAACAGATGCTCTCTCGAGCAAATCTCTGTAGGCAAATGTTACGTCTTTGGCAACCATGGCTCTACCATCGTTGACGACTGATAAAGAAAGGCGGGGCACAAATGCCCCGGCCTTTCCGTCGAGATTCATGCCCCAATATCAGGTCTGGCTGGGCGCGCCGATACCGCTGCCGTTCTCGTTGAGAATCGTGCGGTCAACTTCCTCGGCCTCCGTGGCGATCCATGCACCTTCGAGGACCATGTCAATCTCGTCAATGATCGCCTGTGCAGACATGGACTGACTCCTTTCTCACTTGAAGGAACAAAATGGGCAGCATGCCGCTGGCGCTTCCATCTGCCGGCGGGCAGAACGTAGCACACAACTTCCGGAACTGACACCCGGGCGGATCCCCGTCGGATGAAACAATTGAATGCCGTTAGCGGACCTCTTTCCCGAAACCCGGCACTCAATCTAATCGCGGTGATATCGGACATCGGTTCACAGCCTGGATATATCACCCACCAGCCGTCGGCGGTACTCGGTCGCCGACTCGGCCGGCGGTTCTTACCGCACACCTTCGGGTCGCGCCCAGCCGACTGTCGCAACAAGCTCCACTTGATGAAGCTTTGGTTAATTAATGAATCTTTACCATCCAGTCTTCCCGCCTACTGCTTCAAATCACCCAAAGAGTCGCACTCGGACCATGCACTCTAGAATGCCCCGATCCGGCCCCCCAGCCTTTGGAGCCTGCGCAAGGCCGTGCTAACATCAGCGGTGTCGGAAGAGGGGGTGATCTTACGTCTACATCTACAGTCGTTAACGAAATTGAAGTGCTGCTCGACGGAACCTGGGTCGCCACGGAGATCGAGGAGCTCGAGCGCGTAGTGGTCAATGAGGACCCGACCGACCCCGGTGGTTCCTGGTCCACCTGATATCGAACCAGTTCAGCGACAGAGAGGTGGGGGTTTCACACCCCACCTCTCTTTTTAACCTCAATACCAGTGACTTA
>NZ_JBYIQP010000174.1:0-3115 GCF_057707665.1 Actinacidiphila sp. bgisy167
CCTTAGCTTGACGTTTAACCTCGCAGGTCACCCGTCCTGCTGACCTGTGGTTCTTCCTGGGACAGCAGGAACGGCCGTTCTCCACGCTTCGAGATGTCGAGTCACGAAATGCGAGAGAACGGCCGCTGCCCATGAGTCTCCCCGTTGATGTGCCCGGACGTGAAGCGTTGGACGTGTTGTCCCGCTTTCGGGTCGAGTTCTACGACTGCTTGTACGCCCGTGCGGACACGCTCTTCGAGCTCACCGATGCGGTGCTGTGTGCGGACGGGCCGGTGAAGACCCTGGTCGAACTGTCGCTGGCCGCCGAGCACCAGCGCGGGCACGGTGCCCTGTACGCGGCCCTGGACCGGGGCTGGATCGAGCCGACACGACTACGCCGCGCCCTGGCAGGCCTTCCGCTGCCGAGGGCGGCCGACGGGCGGATCGTGCTTGCAGTGGATGTGTCGCACTGGCTGCGACTCGACGCGCCCACCAGCGACGACCGGCTGTTCTGCCACGTCTACGGACGCGGAGACCGCAGCACCGACCAGTTCATTCCCGGCTGGCCCTACTCCTTTGTCGCCGCCCTGGAGACCGGCCGCACCTCCTGGGTCGCTCTCCTGGACGCGGTCCGTCTGGGCCAAGCGGACGACGCCACTCAGGTCACCGCCAGCCAACTCCGAGAAGTTGTCGGCCGATTGATGGCTGTCGGGCACTGGCGGCCGGGCGACCCCGACATCCTGATCGTCATGGACAGCGGCTATGACGTCGCCTACCTCTCCCACGCCCTGACAGACCTGCCGGTCGTCCTGGTCGGGCGCCTGCGCTCGGACCGCGTCATGCTCCGCGATCCGGGACCCGCCCGGGTTGGACCGAAAGGCGGGCGACCCCGCAGGCACGGCGGCGTCCTGACCTTCGCCAAGCCCGACACCTGGCACCAGCCCGACACCACCACATCCACGGACACCACCCGCTACGGCAAAGCAAAAGCGACGGCTTGGAACAGGATGCACCCCAGACTCGCCCACCGCGGTCCTTGGCTCAACCACGCTGACTAGGAACTACCCATCCTGCACGGCACGTTGCTTCGCCTGGAGGTCGAGTACCTGCCAGGCGACCGCGAGCCGAAACCCGTCTGGCTGTGGGTCTCGGCTACCGACGCCACACCCGCGGAAGCGGACCGCTGGTGGCAGTCGTTCCTCCGTCGTTTCGACCTCGAGCACACCTTCCGACTGATGAAGCAAACCCTCGGCTGGACCGCCCCGAAGATCCGCCACTCGGATACCGCCGACCTGTGGACCTGGCTCATCGTCGCCGCTCACACCCAGCTCCGCCTCGCCCGACCCCTCACCGAGGACCTACGCCGGCCCTGGGAACGACGCACCGAACCCCGTCGCCTCACCCCAGCCCGCGTCCGCCGCGGGTTTCGCAACCTCCGAGCGACGGCGGCGAGGCTGTCGCATGACTTCCCCCGGCCGGGTGTCAAGAGCGATTCGTTGTTCGGTTCCTGCTTCCGGGCAGGCCTCGGATTCTTGGTTCGTGGGGCGGAACTTCCTGGTGTGCGACCGTGAAGGTGATCTCGAGATGCCGCGGAGTGCACGGGAGTGGTTGCCGCCCGGTCACCTGTGCTGGAGAGTGCTCGACGTCGTCGAGGAACTCGATCTTTCGGCGTTCGAAAACGGCTACCGCGCCGACGGGCAGGGAGGCGCCGCCTACCCGCCGGTGACCCTGGTCGCGCTGCTCCTGTACTGCTACAGCAAGGGCATACGCTCCTCCGCCGCATCGAGCAGGCCTGCTGGGACGATGTGGGCTGCCGGATCATCACCGCGAACCGCGGGGTCGACCACTCCACCGTCGCGCGGTTCGTCCGACGTCATCGCGACGCCTTGAAGAAGCTGTTCCTGCAGGTGCTGGCCTTGTGCGGCCGACACGGCCTGGTGGACCTGTCGGCAGTGGCCGTGGACGGCTCGCCGATGGAGGCTAACGCTTCCCGCGATTCCAACCAGCAGTTGCCTCGCCTGGAAGCTGTCATCGTCCGGTGCGAGAGCGAGATCAACGCGCTCATGGATGACGCGGGCGACCACGCACGACGCGTCGAAGCCGACGACGGCGCGGGAGCGGAGGGCGACGCCCGCGACGATGGGCTCCGGCTTTCGCGGCTGAGTGACCTGCTCAGCCGGGCCCGCACAGCCAGGGACAGACTCTATGAGCGGGCCCTGCCCTCGGCCAATGAGATCAGGATCAAGGTCGAAGCCGCGGAACGGATCGTGGCTCGGGCACAGAAGCGGCTCGCCGCGGAGACAGCGGCCCACCAGGAGAAACTGAGGAAGTACCAGTCCCGGGCCGAGGCCGACCGGGCGGCAGGTCGCCGCGGCGCCAACGGCCGACCGCCCGTCCCCATGGAACACAAGACCGTCCTCACGCGGCAGTGGGCCCGTCTCGCGAAGGCGATCGCGCACCTGGAGCGCGCACGCAACCCCCGGCCGGAACCCTCACCGACTTCCCGCGCAAGCCTCAGCGATCCGGACTCGCGGCTGCTGCCGGGCAAGCACGGCGGCTACCTGCAGGGATACAACCTGCAGATCGCCTGCGCACGGCGGCAGATCATCTTGGCCATCGAAACGCACGACAACCCCTCAGACTGCACGGCCCTGGTCCCCATGGTGAAGCAGATCCAGGACAACCAGCGGGCCGCCGGACTCCCCGGCGACATCCAACTCTGGCTCGCCGACAGCGGATACGCCTCCGCCACTTCCTTCGAGACCCTCGCCGATCTACCACTGCTGGTCTCGGTCACCAGCGAAGCCGATCAGGCGGGTTTCCCCGCAAAGCGCCGGCAAGCTCGAGCCGGCCACCAGGCCATGGCCGCTCGCCTGGCCACCCCAACCGGCCGAGCCCAGTACCGGCAGCGCAGTGCCCTGGTCGAGCCGGGCTTCGCCCAGCTCTTTCAACGGTTCGGCCGACACCTCAACTACCGTGGCCACCGTGCCGTCGACACCGAGATCAAGCTCCTCGGCACCGTCCACAACCTCAACAAACTCCTCGCCGGCACCACAAAATCGCGCTCTTGACACCCGGCCGGGGGAAGTCATGCGACAGCCTCCGGCCCATCCTGCGGCCGCACCGAAACCCACAC
>NZ_JBYIQP010000175.1:0-3054 GCF_057707665.1 Actinacidiphila sp. bgisy167
GGAATCCTCCGGACTGCCCCCACCGACACTCCCTGGGGGCCCGGCACGGCAGCCGGGACGGCGTCTCACACGTCACCCCGCCTGCCGCGCCGACGCGATCCCTGTGGACGCGTGCCACGCCGGGCGCGCCGTCAGTCGCGGGTGAGGTGCCCGTCGACCAGCCGCCACAGCCCCAGCGGATTGGCCGGGACCAGTGCCTCGGGGAGCAGCGCGTCCGGGAAGCCCTGGTAGGTGACGGGCCGCAGGAAGCGCTCGATCGCGCTCATGCCGACCGAGGTGAAGCGGCTGTCGGTGGTGGCGGGGAACGGACCGCCGTGGATCGTGGCGTGGCCGACCTCCTGCGGGTGGGCGAAGGCGTTCACCACGATCCGGCCGGTACGGCGCTCCAGGACCGGTAGCAGGCGCGCCGCCTGCGGGTGGTCCTCCTCCTCGAGGTGCATCGTCGCCGACAGCTGGCCGCGGAAAGCGCGGGCCGCCTGCGTCATCTGCTCCGTGCCGGTCAGCCGGACGAGCAGCGCGGCCGGTCCGAAGACCTCCTCGGCGAGCGCCGGTTCGGCCAGGAACCGGTCGCCGTCGACCTCGAGAAGCTGCGCGCGGCCCTCGTGGGCGCCCGCGGGTTCCGGCCCGGCCGCCACGGTCGCGGCGCCGAGGTCGCGCAGGCGCCGCGCCCCGTGCCCGTATGCGTCGTGGATACCGGGGGTCAGCATGGTCCGCGCGCCCATCGCGCGCACCCGTGCCGCGGCGGCCTCGCGCATCTCGGCGTACCCCGGGCCGTCGACGGCGAGCAGTGCGGCCGGCTTCAGGCAGGCCTGGCCGACGTTGACGAGCATGCGTTCGGCGAAGCCGTCGCCGATCGCGCCACCGCGTGCCGCCAGCGCGGCCGGGAGGACGAAAGTAGGGTTGACGCTTGTCATCTCGGCGAATACCGGGATCGGGTCGGGGCGCAGCTGCGCCCGCCGGTACAGGGCCATGCCGCCGCCCTCGGAGCCGGTGAAGGTGACCGCCTTGACCAGCGGGTGGTCCACCAGGGCCTCGCCGATGGCGTTGCCCGCCCCCCGGACCATCGAGAACACGCCCTCGTGCAGCCCGGAGTCGGCGACGGCGCTCTGGATGACCCGTGCCTGGAACTCCGAGGCGCCGGGGTGGGCGTTGTGGGCCTTGAGGATCACCGGGCAGCCCGCCGCGAGGGCGGCGGCGGTGTCGCCTCCGGCGACCGAGTACGAGATGGGGAAGTTGCTCGCGCCGAAGACGGCCACCGGACCGATCGCGATCTTCTGCATGCGGTGGTCCATGCGGGGCCGCGGCTGCCGCTCCGGCTGGGCCGGGTCGACGGCGGCCTGGCGGAACCGGCCCTGCCGGACGACCTCGGCGAACTGCCGGAACTGGCCGGCGGACTTGACCGCCTCAGCCTCCAGCTGTGCGACCGGAAGGCCGGTCTCCAGGGCGGCCCGTTCGGCCAGTTCACCCTTGACCGCCTTGAGCCGGTCCGCGATCAGCTCCAGGAAGGCGGCGCGTTCGTCGAGTCCTGTGCGGTTGTAGGTGTCGTACGCCTCGTCGGCCAGGCGCGCGGCGCGGTCGACCTCGGCCGCTCCGCCGAGCGCGAACTCCGGTCCGACGAGTTCCCCGGTCGCCGGGTCGAGCGCCTTCATCGTGCCTTCGGACGCGGGGACGGACGACGCGCCTATCAGCATCTCTCCGGTCAGTCGCATGTCAGTGGTCTCCGTTCTCGAGCGTGCGCAGCAGTTCGGCGGTGGTGGTGAGGGAGTGGGCGTAGGTGGGGCCGTTGAGCTCGTGGGCGGCGTGCATCATCTCCGGGCGGTAGGCCGCGGTGGCGTCGCGGACGAGCGTGACGTGGTAGCCGAGCTCCATGGCGTAGCGGCCGGTCGACTCGATGCAGGTGTTGGCGAGCAGCCCGACGAGGATCACATGGGTGATGCCGTGCTGCCGGAGCCGGAAGTCGAGGTCGGTGTTGGCGAAGCCGCTCTGCGACCAGTGCTCCTGGACGACCACGTCCGCCGGGGTGGGCCGGAAGTCCGGGTGGAACTCGCCGCCCCAGGTGCCGAGGGCGAAGGTGTGCCGGTCCTGGATGACGCGGTGCGTCGGGTTGGGGTGCGCCCAGTCCTCGTAGTCGCCCTCCTGCCAGCGGCGGTGGGGGACGAAGAAGACCTTCTGGCCCGCCGAGCGTCCCGCGCCGACCACGGCGCGGAGGTTGTCGAGCAGGCCCACCTCGGTGGCCACGGGTTCCAGAGCGGGCCAGACCTTGCCGCCCTCGGACAGGAAGTCGTTGTAGGGGTCGACCAGCAGGATCGCCGTGCGCGCGGGGTCGTAGGAGTCGGTCATGACGCGTGCCTTCCATCTGGATTATTTGCATCATCCTCATTCAGGATTACTCTTGTCATCCTGAAAGTCAAGCAACGACGGTGATGTGAGGTGTGGGCGATGACCCCCGAAGAACTGCGCGAATCCCTGATCGGAAGTTGGCACTTGAGGTCCTATGAGGCCGCGGACGTCGCGACCGGCGAGGTCGTCGAGCCCTTCGGCCCGCGGCCTCGGGGTCTGATCACCTACGGCTCCGACGGGTACATGTCGGCTCAGATCATGCGAGTGGGGCGGCCGGACTTCCGCCGCGGCAGGCTCGAGGAGGGACTGCCCGAAGAACTGGCGGCGGCGGCCGCGGGCTACCTCGCGTACGCCGGCACCTTCCGGGTCCCGTCGGGGGACCGGGTCGTCCACCGCGTGGAGTTGAGCCTGTTCCCCAACTGGGTGGGCGGTTCCCTGACGCGGATCGTCGCCCTGGACGGTCGCAGGCTGCGGCTGAGCCTGCCCGGCCCCGCCAGGATCTGGGGCGCGGTGCGCACCGGCGTCCTGACCTGGGAGCGGGGTGTGCGGTAGCGGCCTCTTCGCGCGGGGGCGGGGGTGCGCGGATCGGGGCGCGGGCGCCGTGGGCCCGCGCCCCGCTAGGAGCGTGTCTCGGTAACGGGCAAGCAGGGTGGTGCCGTCATGGATGGGATCGGTCGTGGCCGCTGTGCTGGTGCGTGCGGGGTGACAGTCCGG
>NZ_JBYIQP010000176.1:0-3042 GCF_057707665.1 Actinacidiphila sp. bgisy167
GGCGCAGCCGCTCGCGGTCCCGGACCAGGACCTCCTCGCGCGCCAGAGCACTACTCAGCACTGCGATGAAGGCCCCCGGACCGTAGCGCGCTGCTTTCGGGGATCCGGCCAGCACGGTCTCGGCCGCCTCGTCCGCGTTCCGCGTGAACAGCAGCGTGGTGGCGGCCCCTGCCAGCATCCCCTTGACCGCTGCGTCCGCATACTCCTCGCCCGGACAGGCACGCAGCGGCGGTCGTACCACATCCTTCCCGGCCAGCGTCAAGCGATCCGGTGCGCACAGTATGTCGTGCACCGCGTCGAAGGCCGCCAGCTGAGCCAAGGACGACACCAGTTGGACGGTCCGCAGGGCCGCATCCAGCAGCAGCGGAGTCGGCGACTGCCCCAGGCCAGCGGCGGCTGCATAAGCCAGCGCCAGGACCAGGTCGGCACCATCGACCCCCACAGTGCGATGCAGCGCCGCCCGTACGCGCGAATCCTCCCGCAGCAAGGTGACCACGGCCGAGACACTGCGGGGTGGGCGAGCGAGGAAGGCGCTGCGCGCTGCGACGGCAGTGCCGATACCAGCCGCGTCGCAGGCCAAAGCAAGCGCACTGGTACGGACACCACCGGCGGCACCCGGATGCACGTGCTCCCAAGTCGGCTCGGGACTGTGCTGCAGGCCCCTCTTGGCAGCCAACCGTGACACAGCGTCGGCCACCACATCACGCACGACGCCCTCGCCGGCCTGCACGACCAACCGCTCCAGACCACCGTCCCAATAGGCGCTCAGCACATCCGGGTGCTCGGCCAGCTCGGCCGCAACCTTCCGGGCTGCGTCTTCGACCCTGCCCACTCTCTGCTCTTCCGCCTCCGGCCGATGCGGCAGGCAAAAGTGCATCCGGGATCCCGCCCGCCAATAGCCCACCTGAGGTGTCACGGCATTGCGGACGACCCTGCCGACCCGTACCGCGGTCTCCGACAGGGCCGCTGCCGCGCTCACCGAACCCCGGGTACCGGCGTTCAGCAGCTCAATGATCATCTGTGCCGTACCTGCGCTGGGCGGGGTGAGACGCCGGCTGGCGTTCACGGGGATGGCCGCAACTTCCTGAAGATCAATGGCAGACAGGCAGGCCAGCAAGCGAGACAGCATGATTCGCCCTTCAGGCTCCCGCGCCCAGGGGCCCGGGGCAGCGCCGGTCGGTGGTCGCAGGGAGCAAAGCGCGTCACGCCTCTGCGGGCGCGGCGCGGCGGTCTTGCGCCGCGGTGGCAGCCGACGTGGCCGAGGATCCGACCTCTGCTGGGAACGCTGACGTCTCCGGCGCGCCGCGTCCCGTTTCCGACTGCACAGGCCTGCTGTGCCCACTGGCCACGACGGGGGCGTTGGCAAGCGGCTGCGTCAGCCACACCACTGCCGCACCCGCCACAGCGACCGGCCATTCGATCACACCGACCACGCCCAGCAGCCCGGCCCCGGCATAAACCACGGCACGCCGCGCATGAGGCGAGACGATACCCACCGAGCCCAGCACGCCATCAATGACGCCCTTGAGTGCTCGAGAACCAGGAAGGCCTTCCACCGCCGTTTCCAACCTCTGCGCAGAACGTGTCAGCACGTCATTGACGGGACCAGCCACCCTCCCGACTCGGGCGCCAAGCGTGTCTACACTGCCGCTGGCCATGGTGTCTCCCTCCGACGAAGTCATCGCACTGCCCTCTGCAGCGTGTTCGAGCGGCCCGAAGGACCCTGAATTCCCGCACTGAACCCCAACCCTGACAAGGGCTTACCAATCCAGCAAATCGGAAATTTTTGCCGGGTGAGGGAAGTGCTCGGTCGGCGCTGCGGCGCCGAGGGCGGCCCCCGAGGTTGAGGATCGTTGCAAGGGTTCTGACATGAAACTGCACGAATTTGCAGGTCAGCGGGTGACAGGGGGAACATTCCTCCCCTGGGGATTGCCCGGTCAGGGGAGCCCTGGCGAGCGAGGATGTGCTGTTCCCGGGATCGATGTCCGTGTCCAGGCAGTGAGTGAGTCTTTCCCGGTAAGCACCCGTCACTCGCTGTGATCGCTACCCCTTGCGCTGCGGCCTGCGTGGTCCCCAAGTCCGGGCAGGCGTAAGGCCCCTGGTAGGAACGATCTTGCGACGGATTGTTCTGACCGAGGGGCCTCACGTGTCGACCAGTGTCACATATACCGCGATGCTCGATGTGAAGCGGTCCACCGCCGAACACCTGGCCCGGTTGCTGCGCGACCACCGCGCCGCGGTCGGCACCCGCCGGGGACGGCGTGCGCTGGGCTGCTTCCGGCAGGCGGTGCTCGTCCTGCGCTGGTTCCTCGACGGTACCCGCCTGGCGCAACTCGCCCGGGACAACGGCCTGTCGTCCTCCACCGCCTACCGGTACCTGCACGAAGGGCTGACCGCCCTGGCAGCCGGGGCTCCGGATCTGCACACCGCGCTGGAGCGGGCGAAGGCGGCCGGGCTGACCCATCTGAACCTGGACGGCACCGTGGTCCGCACCGACCGGGTCGCGGCCCCCGGCCCCAACGGCGCGGACCTTTGGTGGTCCGGGAAGCACCGCCATCACGGCGGGAACCTACAGGTCATCTCCACTCCGGACGGCTGGCCGATCTGGGTCTCACCGGTCCGCCCCGGCCGCGAGCACGACACCACCTGCGCGCGCCGGCACGGCCTGATCGACGCGCTCAACCGGGTCGCGGCGGAGTTGGGCGTGCCGACCCTGGTCGACCTCGGGTACGAGAACGCCGGAGACGGCTTCCGCCACCCGATCAAGAAGCCCGCCGGCGGCGAGCTGACCGAGGCCCAGCAGACCTACAACAAAGTCATCCGCGGCATCCACGGCGTGTGCGAACGAGCCAACGCCCTGCTCAAGACCACCTTCAAGGCCCTGCGACGAGTCAGCCTCGACCCCAGCCGCATCACCCAGATCGCCGCTGCGGCCCTCATCCTGCTCCAGCTCGAGTACGACCGAACCATCTAAACGATCACGCAGTGTCATGATCCATTACCGGGAAAGGCTCAGTGCACCCGCGAGAGTGGTCGCGATAT